>JAJRDF010000142.1 GCA_028678555.1 Methanomicrobiales archaeon | reverse complement strand
ATCCGGGCCAGGTCGTCGTCGCTGCAGGGTGACGGATCCCGCCATCGCACCCCCTCCGGTACTCCTGAGAGCGCGGTGCGGAGCCGGTCTGCGGACTCCGGAGGCACCCCGCTGGCCGGGTGCAGGAAGACATCGCCGGTGATGACGGATATGCCCACTGGGGCCCTCCCGGGGGCCGGAACCGTCTAGACGGCCAGCCCCTGGATCACCGCCTGCTCGGTGACGCTGAATTCCTTCCCGGTTCCCTCGATCCGGTAGTTCCCCGTTGCCCGGACGCCGGCAGGGCCGCCCGTCGTGGAATACGGCACCACGAATTCCCCGTTCTCGCTCTTCTGCCGGTAGAGGAAGGTGCGGCCGGTATTGGTCACCAGGGGTACCTGGATGATCCCCTCGCCGCGGATACGGGCACCCTTCACGTACTCAAAGACCTTCACGTATTTCATATCCGGAGCCCCCGCCTGGCTGCTGCCAAAGACATTGGTGGGCGACTCGTGGACCAGCCGGTAGTGGCGGAGGGCAGGCACCTGCCCGATGGGCAGGAAGATGACCTCTGAGAGGGCTGTGGCATGGCTCCCGGCCGGTGCACGGGAATTGTAGAGATCCACCGCTGCCGATGCCTCGGTGGCGTTCATCATCCTCGCTGCGGTGAGCACCGGGTAACTGGTTCCGGCCTTCTGGGGCTCCAGGTACTCCAGGTAATAGACCCTGGCGGGATCCGTCAGGGACCCGTCAAAGTTGTGGAGCCGGGAGATCATGGTCTCGTAGTAGTGCTGGGTGAAGAACTCGATGCTCTGGTACTGCTGCGGGTCCTCGTCGGACGGGTAGAGGAACACGTCCTGGTACGGGGCTGTGGCCGCCGTGCTGTTGTACCAGGTGGACATGGCCCAGAACTTGGCCACATCCATCTCGATATCAGTGACCACGTAGCGGGTCCCCCGGATATCGGCAACCTGGTTGGCATAGTCCTCGGATTCGGTCATGAAGTACGCGGCCGCCCCGGTAGGGCCGGCCACCCCCCGCTGGAAGGGGTTGGCGTTGGGGATCCGCTGTGCAATGTAGGTGATCTGGTGCCCGTAGTCCCACCAGGACATGACGCCGTAGGCAGTCGCCGGGTAGGTATACGTGGCTTTTTCGTCGATGGCATAATAGTCGACGCCGGTAGGCGGGGTGTTGTTCCCCATCCACTCCATGGACTCACGCCAGTCCCCGTTCATCCGCTGGCCGCCCATGAACAGCGCATCGGTCTGGAGGCTGGAGACCACGAAGAGGATCCCGAAGGCCGTTGCCAGCACCACGAGGGCGACCTTCAGGGTGGTTCCCCCGTCAGCAGCGGCCGGTTCCTGCTTCTGCCCTTTCTTCGCCCGTTTTGATCCCTTTGCTTCCTTTGCCGTGCTCTCCTTCTTCGGGGCCTCCTTCCTGGACACCAGGCCGGTGAAGAACCGGTGTGCATCCTGCCCGCCCCATGCCCAGACGGTGCCAAGCGCCATCGCCGCCAGCAGGGCAATGTTCACCGCCAGGTAGTACTCGTAGCGGACATGCTGGATGGTGGCAAAGAGCACGATCAGGGACCAGACCAGCACGTAGATCTGATCCGGGTGCTCCTCCCGGTAATTCCGGTACAGGATGGCCAGGATCCCGCCCGCCATCAGGATGAGGCCGTACTGGAAGGTCATCCATGCCAGCTGCAGGCTCCATCCCCGGGCTTCCTGCACGGTCTGGGTCACCTCCTGCTGGCCGAAGAAGGAGAAGAGGCTCACAATCAGGATCCGGTACACGTCGGGGAGGAAGAGGGAGAGGAGCAGCACCCCGGCCACCGCGGACCCTGCGACGGCCAGGAGGAACGTGGAGAACCTCTTCCCCTTCAGGTACCTGGCCATGCCCCAGAGGGCAGCCGTGACAAGGATGATCATCAGGTAGGCATAGATATGCCCGACGGTATACTGGGAAAGGCTCAGGCCCGGCTGCTTGATGCCGAAGGCGAGGAGCCCGATCATGGCGATCACACAGATGACCACGTTGCCGAGCAGCAGGTAATCGCTGGATCTCTCCCGGTAGAAATCCCAGCAGAACTGGACCACGGTGAAGACCGCGACGATCAGGGCAAAGAGGATCATCGTGGGCATGGTGAAGAGGCCGAGGAGGTAGGCACCGCCGGTGAGGGCTGCCAGGACGGCCGAGACCTTCAGGGTCTCAGGCCGGGCGAGTTCCACCGGGTGGGATTTCGTGTGGGCAAGGTAGGCCAGGTACCCCAGGCAGAAAAGGGTGGAGAAGAGGACCTCCAAGATGTGGTGGTCCGCGTACCCGAAGAGGGACCGCTGGAAGTACTGCCCAGCGATGACCGCGATGAACAGCGCCGCGAGGAGACCGGTCTTCCAGTCCGCGATCCTCCGGCCGATGAGAAAGACCAGGGGAACCATGAAGAAGGCGAGGATGGGGGGTGTCAGGAGGGCCACGTGGATGATCTCCATCTGTGCCGTGGCTCCCGTGAGGAGGCAGAGGGTGGCGATGAGGGTGGGAAAGAGCGGCCCCCAGTAGATCGATTCCCCGGTGGGGAAGAGGGTCATGGCATCGAACCAGGCATAGGCCGGGTAATTGTGGAGGATCTGATCCACCTGCCGGAAGTTGTAGAGGGGATCATCGCTCCCGGACATGTCCAGCATGTCCGCCGACCCCTGCGTGGAGAGCGGGGCCAGCCGGAGCCCGAGGGCGAGGAGGGCCAGGAGGATGACCGCGGCGGCCAGGAGATAGGGAAGATACCTTCGGTACTGATCAGAGAGGGCCATGAAACGCTCCTCACCAATATTGCGGCGGGGCGCAGAAAATGGTTTGGATGGGCCGGGGATGTACCGGCGGAAGAACCGGCCGGAACTACCGGACCAGCGACTGGAGGAGCCCCTCCATCTCGGCAGCTTTTTTCTTCCAGCTGTGGGCCTCGAAGTCCAGACGGTACGTGACCGGGTGGTCCATGATGTCCCGGATCCGGTCCACCATCTCCCCGTCGGTCCGGTAGTACGAGAGGTGGGGACCGCCGAGAGCCATCACGTCAGGGATGGGAGTGGAGAGCACGGGTTTGCCGCAGGCAGAGTACTCGAAGTACTTGTTGGGGAGGGCGATGTCCACCCACTGTGGGGGTGCGAGGGGCACGAGACAGAGGTCCATGGCGGCGATGAACCGGGGGAGGTCGCCGTAGGGTACGGGCCCGGTGAAGATGACCCGGTCAGAGAGGCCCAGCGCCGCTGCCTGTCCGGCCAGATCGCGGGAGAACGACGTGAAGAGCGAGCCCCCCACGATGAGGAGCCGGGTATCCGGCCGGTGGGAGAGGAGCTCCGGGAGAGCCGCCACCACCCGGTCCAGGGCGTACCACCGTTCCACGGACCCGGCAAACCCCAGCACAAAGGCGTCCCGCGGGATCCCCAGCCGGTCCCTGGTCTCCCCGCCGTCCATGGGGCGGAAGAGGTCGGTATCCACGCCGTTCGTGATGAGGGTGGCGGAAAAGCCGTGCCCGGCGAGTTTCCGGACCAGCGACGGGGAAACGGTGGAGATGCGGTCGCTCCTGGAGAGGTTGTACCGGGTGACGGCCCAGACCCCGTTCCGGATCAGCCACCGGACCGGGCGGGAGGAGTAGTAGGCGGCCGCCGAGTCCGGGAACCAGTCCTTCAGGTCAAAAAGGACCGGGACATGGTGCCGCCGGGCCGCCCGGATCGCCCCCATCCCGGCCAGGACATGGGCGGCCACCACCACGTCGATCCGGTTGTCCCGTACGATCTGTTCCAGGATATGGAACTGGTAGGGTGCGTTCACCGTGTAGTGGAGGAAGGGCCCGCCCCAGGGGTACCTAGTGGCCTCGTGGACGGTGAGCCGGGTGGGCCGCTCCTCGCCGCGACTCACGTGGAAGTGGGGAACATGCACCTCGTGACGGGTGGCGAGAATCTCGAAG
>JAJRDF010000028.1 GCA_028678555.1 Methanomicrobiales archaeon | reverse complement strand
CGATCCTGCGGTGAAGACCGTGAAAGCAAAACCGGGGAACGTCATCCGGATCATCCGTTCAAGCCAGACCGCCGGCAGGGCCGAATCGTACCGCCTTGTCGTGAAGAGGCCGAAAAAATAACTTCGGGGCTGATAACTCTGATCGACAGAACCGGACTCTCGAGAGTCTACTTTTCCAAGGAGCATGTGGCGCGCCACCAGCTCGATTCCTTCAACCACTTCCTCACCCACAACCTCCAGAAGGTGGTGAACGAGCAGAAGGTGATCGAGACCGACATCGATGCCCGGGGCAAATCCCGGGAGCCTGTCTGGGTGGAGCTGGGAACCATCACCGTCGAAAAACCCGTCGTGCGGGAGGCAGACGGGTCCCAGGGGAACCTCTTCCCCAGCGAAGCCCGGCTCAGGAACCTGACCTACGCCGCCCCCATCAACCTGACCATGACCCTCATGCAGGGGGAGGCGCGGCAGGAGCCGTTCATCGCGAACATCGGCCAGCTTCCCATCATGGTGGGTTCCCGGAAGTGCAACCTCCACGGCCTCTCGGACGCGGAAAGGGTGGCCCACGGCGAGGACCCGCTGGATCCCGGCGGCTACTTCATCATCAACGGCACCGAGCGGGTGCTGATGACGCTCGAAGACCTCGCGTCCAACAAGATCATGACCGAGTTCACCGAGCGTTACAACGAGCGGATCTACGTGGCCAAGGTCTTCTCCCAGTACCGGGGCTACCGGGCGCTGGTCGTTGTCGAGCGGAACCGGAAGAACCTGCTGGAGGTCTCCTTCCCGTCCGTTGCCGGCCACCTCCGGTTCGTGGACCTGATGCGGGGCCTGGGCCTTGTCTCGGACCATGACATTGTCGAGGCGGTCTCCACGGACGAGGAGATCCTGACCTTCATGATGCAGAACCTGGAGGAGTCGGAGTGCGACTCGGTGGAGAGCGGGATCATGTACGTGGGCAAGAAGCTGGCCCCCAACCAGACCCGGGACTACCAGAAGAAGCGGGCCGAGTTCGTGGTGGACAACTACCTGCTCCCCCACCTGAACTACCTGATGCCCCAGAACCTGAAGGAGGAGGACGAGGGCTACCGCCAGGCGGTGGAGTCGGTGCGCCTCGCAAAAGCCCACTTCCTGGGGCGGATGGCCGAGTCCTGCTTTGACCTCGTGCTCCAGCGGCGCCGGATCGATGACAAGGACCACTACGCCAACAAGCGCCTGAAGCTGGCCGGCGACCTGATGGAGGACCTCTTCCGGATCTCCCTGAACCGCCTGACCCGTGATATCAAGTACCAGCTGGAGCGGGCCAGCATGCGGCACCGGGACCTCTCCATCTCCACCGCCGTCAGGGCCGACGTGCTCACCGAGCGGCTCCTCCACCCCCTCGCGACGGGGAACTGGGTAGGCGGGAGGACGGGTGTCTCCCAGCTCCTGGACCGGGTGGACCACATGTCAGTCCTCTCCCACCTGCGCCGGGTCATCTCCCCCCTCTCCCGTTCCCAGCCCCACTTCGAAGCCCGGGACCTGCACCCCACCCAGTGGGGCCGGATCTGCCCCAGCGAGACCCCTGAAGGTCCCAACTGCGGCCTTGTGAAGAACTTCGCCCAGATGGTGGAGATCTCCCGGGGTGTGGATGACGAGACCGAGGTGAAGCGCATCCTCTACGAGATGGGTGTGGAGCAGCTGAAGAAGGAGGAGGCAGCATGAAACGGTCACGCGTCTTTGTGGACGGGGCCCTCATCGGTCTCGTGGACAATCCGAAGGACCTGATCGCCCGGGTCCGGAGCATGCGGCGCAGGGGAGAGATCTCCACCGAGATCAACGTCTCCTTCAAGGAGTACAACGGGGACGTGGTGATCCACACCGACCGCGGCCGGGCCCGCCGCCCCCTGATCGTGCTGGATGGGGGAAAACCCCTGATTACCAACGACGAGATCGGCAAGCTCTCGGAGGGCAAGATCCATTTCGAGGACCTGATCAAGGCCGGGTTCATTGAGCTGATCGATGCCGAGGAGGAGGAGGACCTCTTCATCGCCATCCACGAGAGGGAGATCACGCCGGATCACACCCACCTGGAGATCGAACCCTCGCTGATCCTGGGGATCGCCGCGGCCCACGTGCCCTTCCCGGAGCACAACGCCTCCCCGCGGGTCACCATGGGGGCCGGGATGGTGAAGCAGGCGCTCGGGTTCGCCACCGCCAACATGAAACTCAGGCCCGATACCCGGGGCCACCTGCTCCACTACGTGCAGAAACCCCTGGTGCACACCACCACCTCCGAGTCCATCGGGTCCGACGACCGGCCCGCGGGCCAGAACTTTGTCGTCGCCATCCTCTCGTATGAAGGTTACAACATCGAGGATGCCCTGATCTTCAACAAAGCGGCCATCGACCGGGGCCTGGGCCGGTCCCACTTCTTCCGGACCTATGAGGGCGAGGAGCGGCGGTACCCCGGCGGCCAGGTGGACAAGATCCAGATCCCGGACGAGGAGGTGACGGGAGCCCACGGTGCCGAGTTCTACAAGCACCTGGATACCGACGGGATCATCAACCCGGAGACGGTGGTCGTGGAGAAGGACGTCCTCATCGGAAAGACCTCCCCGCCCCGGTTCCTGGAGGAGCCCTCCGGCGAGCTGATCGCCGTCGAGAAGCGGCGGGATACGTCCGTCACCATGCGGTCCAACGAGCATGGGATCATCGACACGGTGATCATCACCGAAGGGGAGAACAGCGCCCGCCTGGTGAAGGTCCGGACCCGGGATCTGCGGGTGCCCGAGGTGGGGGACAAGTTCGCCTCCCGCCACGGCCAGAAAGGGGTCATCGGCCTCATCGCACCCCAGGAGGACATGCCCTTCACCGAGTCCGGAATCACCCCTGATCTGGTCATCAACCCCCATGCCATCCCCAGCCGGATGACCATCGGCCACATGCTGGAGATGCTGGGCGGGAAGGTGGGGTCGCTGGAAGGCCGCCGGATTGACGGCACCGCGTTCTCGGGTGAGTCCGAGAGCGACCTGCGGAGTTCCCTCAGGAATCTCGGGTTCTCCCACACCGGCCGCGAGGTGATGTACGACGGTATCACGGGCCGGGTCTTCAAGGCCGACGTGTACGTCGGGGTCATCTACTACCAGAAGCTGTACCACATGGTCTCCTCGAAGATGCATGCCCGGTCCCGGGGCCCTGTCCAGGTCCTGACCCGGCAGCCCACCGAGGGTCGTGCCCGGGAGGGCGGCCTCCGGTTCGGGGAGATGGAGCGGGATGTGATGATCGGGCACGGGGCCGCCATGGCCCTCAAGGAGCGCCTGCTGGACGAGTCGGACAAGGTGACCCAGTACGTCTGCGGCCACTGCGGCATGATAGCCATGCTGGACCGGAAGAGGAACCTGACCCGCTGCCTGGGATGCGGCGGGGAGACGGACATCTATCCCGTGGAGATGAGCTATGCCTTCAAGCTCCTCCTGGACGAGATGAAGTCCATGGGGATCGCACCGAGACTCAAACTCCAGGACATGGTGTAGGAGGGGAGAGAGCATGCCAAGCCCAAAACGAATCGGTAAGATCGAGTTCGGTCTCCTCTCGCCCAAGGAGATCCGGAAGATGAGTGTCCGGAAGATCATCTGGGCGGATACCTACGACGAGGACGGTTACCCCTATCCCCAGGGACTCATGGATCTGAACCTGGGCGTCATCGACCCGGGGCTCCGGTGCAAGACCTGCGACCAGAAGGCCAGCGACTGCCCGGGCCACTTCGGGCACATTGAACTGGCCAAACCCGTGATCCACGTCGGCTATACCCGCCTGATCCGGAAACTCCTCCGGGCAACCTGCCGCAACTGCGGCCGGCTGCTCCTGGAATCCGCGGAGATCGAGCGGGTCATCGGCACCGAGGAAGAGGCCACCGGGGATATCCTGAAGGAGAAGGACATCAAGAAGGAGCGGGCCTGCCCCCACTGCGGGGAGCAGCAGCTGAAGATCAACTTCGAGAAGCCCACCACGTTCTCGGAGATGTGGACCGAGGACGGGAAGAAGATGGAGCACAAGCTGACCCCCGCCGACATCCGGGCACGTCTGGAGAAGATCCCGGACGACGACCTGAAGCACCTGGGGATCAACCCGGAGGTGGCCCGGCCGGAGTGGACTGTCCTCACCGTGCTCCCCGTTCCCCCGGTCACCATGCGCCCCTCCATCATCCTGGAGAACGGCCAGCGGTCCGAGGATGACCTGACCCACAAGCTGGTGGACATCATCCGGATCAACCAGCGGTTCAAGGAGAACCAGGACGCCGGCGCCCCCCACCTGATCATCGAGGACCTCTGGGAACTCCTCCAGTACCATGTCACCACCTACCTGGACAACGAGGTGGCAGGGTGTCCCCCGGCCCGGCACCGGAGCGGAAGGCCCTTAAAGACCCTCTCCCAGCGGCTGAAGGGCAAGGACGGCCGGTTCCGGGGCTCCCTGTCGGGGAAGCGGGTGAACTTCTCGGCACGCACCGTGATCTCGCCGGACCCGAACATCAGTGTCACCGAGGTGGGGGTGCCCCTCGCCGTGGCAAAGGAGATGACTGTGCCCGTGCGGGTGACCCCCTTCAACCTGGCGGAGGTCAAGGAGTACGCCCTGAATGGTCCCGTCCGCCCCACCACCACCTCACCCTGTGGCGCCAACTACGTGATCCGGCCCGACAACCGCCGCATCCGGCTCTCTGACCTGAACCTGCAGGCCACGGTGGATCTGGTCGAACCCGGCTGGACGGTGGAAAGGCAGCTCCGGAACGGGGACATCGTGCTCTTCAACCGGCAGCCGTCGCTGCACCGGATGTCCATCATGGCCCACCGGATCCGCGTGATGGACGGGAAGACCTTCCGGCTGAACCCCGCCGTCTGCCCGCCCTACAACGCCGATTTTGACGGCGACGAGATGAACCTGCACGTACCCCAGACCGAGGAGGCCCGGGCCGAGGCCCAGATCCTCCTCTCCGTCCAGGAGAACATCCTCTCCCCGCGGTTTGGAGGGCCCATCATCGGCGGGATCCATGACCATGTCTCGGGCATCTTCCTCCTCACCCATGAGACCCACTGGTTTGGAAAGGATATGGTACTGTACCTGCTCATGCACTACCCGATGGAGAACCTTCCCGAGCCCGGGAAGGTGGAGGACGGGGTACCGTACTGGTCCAACAAACAAATCTTCTCCTGTATCCTGCCAAAGGATCTGAACATGGTATTCCATGCCTCCTCCTGCGAGTCGTGCGAGACATGCAAGAAGGAGCTCTGCGAGCGGGACGCCTATGTGAAAATCTTCGACGGCCAGCTGGTCACCGGCACCATCGATAAGAAGGCCATCGGTGCCTTCGACGGCCAGATCCTGCACCGGATCATCCGCCAGTATGGCATGAAGCGGGCCGCCGATTTCATCGACAACATGACGCGCCTTGCCATCCGGGCCATCATGCTGGACGGGTTCTCCTTCGGGATCGACGATGAGGACCTTCCCCGGACCGAGCAGGGACAGATCCGGGACGTGCTGGACACCGCAGCCTCGGACGTGGAACGCCGGATCAAGATCTTCCAGGATGGCCAGCTGGAGCCGATGCCGGGCCGGACCCTGGACGAGACACTGGAGATGCAGATCATGCAGGTGCTGGGCAAGGCCAGGGACCGGACCGGCGAGATCGCCGGCCGGCATCTGGGTCTTGAGAACAGCGCGGTTGTCATGGCGGTCTCGGGGGCCCGGGGTTCCATGCTGAACCTGACCCAGATGGCCGGGTGCATCGGCCAGCAGTCGGTCCGTGGCGAGCGGATCATCCGGGGCTACGATGACCGGACCCTGCCGCACTTCCGGAAGGGGGACCGGGGCTCCGCCGCCCACGGCTTCATCCAGAACAGCTACAAGAGCGGCCTCTCCCCCACCGAGTTCTTCTTCCATGCCATCGGCGGGCGCGAGGGCCTTGTGGACACGGCCGTGCGTACGTCCCAGAGCGGGTACCTGCAGCGCCGGATGATCAACGCCCTCCAGGACCTGAAGGTGGCCTACGACGGCACCGTGCGGACCACCGGAGGGCGGATCATCCAGTTCCGGTACGGCGAGGACGGGACTGACCCCTCCAAGAGCAGCTTCGGCTCACCTGTGGATGTGAAGGGAATTATCGAGTCCGAGATCAAGGAGGAGGTATAGCCATGAACGCCAGCATGGAGAAGCGTATCGCGGCGGCGGACCTCCCCGAGAAGACCCGGAACGAGCTCCGGAAGTACCTGGGTGATCGATCGGTGACCGAGGCACAGTTCAAGCGGATCCTTGACCGGGTGGTGCGCGAGTACCAGAATACCCGGATCGAGGCCTGCGAGGCGGTGGGGATCGTGGCCGCCCAGTCCATCGGCGAACCTGGCACCCAGATGACGATGCGGACCTTCCACTACGCAGGGGTTGCCGAGATCAACGTCACTCTCGGACTCCCCCGTCTCATCGAGATCATGGATGCGAGGAAGGCCCCCTCCACGCCCACGATGACGATCCACCTGAAGCCCGAGTACGCCCAGGACCGGGACCGGGCACGGGAGGTCTCCTGGCAGATCGAGGCCGCACCCCTCCACGAGTTCGGCGACATCACCATCGACATGGAGAACATGCAGGTGGTGGTGCAGCTGAATACCGCTGTCTGCAACAAGCGCAAGATCGGGGTGGAAACGATCGTCGAGAACGCCCCCAAGAAGATCCGGGACCGGCGGCACTACCGTGACTTCGACTGCGAGGTCCACGCTGATCGCGCGCTGCTCCTCTTCATCCCCAAGGACCGGGAGTCCTACCAGAACCTCTTCCAGCTGGCCGAGCACGTGAGGAACGTGATCGTCCAGGGGATCGACGACATCGAGCGGGTCGTGGTACGGAAGGAAGAGGGGGAGTACATCCTTTATACCGAGGGCTCCAACCTGAAGGATGTCTTTGAAGTGGACGGGGTGGAGACCTCCGGCACCCGGTCCAACAACATCAGCGAGATTGCGGACGTGCTGGGCATTGAGGCCGCCCGGAACTCCATCATCGACGAGGCCCTCTCGACCCTCGCCGAGCAGGGCATTCTCGTGGACGTCCGCCACCTCATGCTGGTCGCCGACATGATGTGCATGGACGGCGAGGTGAAACAGATCGGCCGCCACGGGATCGCCGGAGAGAAGGAGTCGGTCCTCTCCCGGGCGGCCTTCGAGGTGACGGTGAATCACCTGCTGGACGCGGCGGTGGCGAACGAGGTGGATGAACTGAACGGCGTCACCGAGAACATCATCGTCGGCCAGCCCATCCAGCTGGGCACCGGTGACGTGAAACTCATTGCAAAACCACTCACACAGGGAGATTGAATCATGGATTTCAACACTTCACTCAGGAGGGCCATGAAGACAGGAAAGGTCCTCCTCGGACAGCACGCAACGGAAGACTGCATCAACGAGGGCACGGCCAGGCTCGTGGTGGTGGCAAAGAACTGCCCGGACAGGTTCCAGAAGATCCTCGCGGAAAAGCAGGATGTACCGGTCCACGTCTTCGAGGGATCGGGCGTCCAGCTGGGCATGGCCTGCGGGAAGCCCTTCATGGTCTCGGCGCTCGCCATTGTCGAGCCCGGTGAATCGGACATCCTCTCGTTAAAGAGGGCATAATATGGGCGAGATTGTGCTCACCGAGGACTGCATGCGGATGATGTCGCAGTTCGAGCAGCTGACCGGGGCGTCCAGCCGGGACTGCATCATCGATGACCGCAACAACCGGATCATTCTCGTGGTGAACCCCGGTGAGATGGGCCGGGCCATCGGCAAGAAGGGCGCCTCCATCAAGAACGCGATGGAGGTCATGGGAAAGCGAATCGAGGTGGTGGAGTACACCTCCAGCCCCGAGCAGTTCATCAGGAACTGCTTCCTCCCCGCCCAGGTCACCTCGCTGGAGTTCGAGGGAACCGACGAGGAGCGGATCGCGAAGGTCACCGTCCGGGAGGAGGACCGTGGCATCGCCATCGGGAAGGAGGGGAAGAATATCTTCAAGGCGAAGCGCCTCGCCCAGCGCCAGCACAACATCGCTGACGTGAAGCTGGTGTAGAGGCGGACTCCCGATTCTCTTCTTTTTTCATTCCTGAAATGGCGATTGAAACTGCCGACAGGCGTTACGCACACCTGTGGTACGGGTGAGACACTCCCGGGGGCTTTCGCCCATGCCGCGTGGGCATACCCCAGGGGGGTGGGGTGATCTTCGGGTCATACCGACGTGGCGGGATCTCTCCAGGTCCACAGGGGAATACGGTGATGGGTGAACACCTGTCGTAACATTTATCCATCACAGGTCTGTTTGTACCATTGTCGGGAAGCATATCCCAACCCGCACATCGTATTGAGGAAGACCACAGATGACTCACACACTCTCACCCAATCTCACCCAGGTGACGTATCACAGAATATACGTGGATGCGAAGGGGGACTCGCACTTCGATGTCGTGACAGTCAAACAGAGTCTCGCGCGTGCAGCACCACCTGCTGCCCCGTTCTACGTCTCCGAGGATAGACCCGCGTCCAGGTATCGCTTTTATTCGTTTGAGCCCGGCTGGATCGGCGAACTGCACCCCGCCCCCACCCGTCAGTTCCTCGCCCTCATGTCGGGTGCAGTGGAGATGGAGACGACAGACGGAACGGTCAGGCGGTTCAGGCCGGGGGACCTTGTCCTGCTGGAAGATACACTGGGCAAGGGGCATCTGACGAGGAATATCGATAACGGATACTCCACGTTCCTTGTGGTCCCCGTCCCAGCGGCCTGATATTGTTCCGAAAATATCGTCTCCCCATCACCCACCCGGGGTACCGTCGCACCCTCAGAGCGCGGCGATTCTCCGTTTTGCCATCAGGATCAGGACCTGGCGGTCTCTGCAGGGGAGCTCTACTGTCCGGTGCGGTTCCCCGCATTCCTCCGCGTGGAGGAGGTCGCACCCGAGACAGGACTGGGCCATGCCGGACAGGGAGTAGGTCCCGTGCGGGCGGGGAGCGGGTTCCCTCTCCCCTTCAGCCTTCCCCTCCTCCTGGCGCACCGTCTTCTCGCGGTACTGGCGAATCGCTCGCACAACAAGAGATTCGAGGGTGACATCCGGCGCCATGGGGTGAGATCACGGTAGGGTGACAGGTAGGGGTGAAAAAAAACGTACCTGTGTGCCGATTGCTTTCTCCCACGATAAACTTTCTCCGGATCCTCATGGCAACGGTTTGCCGGGCTCGCGAAGAACCGGTACTGCCGGAACACCGGTTCTATGGGAGAACCTCCCCGAAGGTTCCACCCCCCCCCCGCGCAGAAGCATGCTTCGCTTTGAGAAAACGGTAATCTGCCTCCGCAGACTGCTGGTGAGACGCTCTCGGGGGCTGGCCGCCCCCGCCGCGTGGGCATCCCCCGCCGGTGTTCCGGGAACCGGTGATCCTTCCTGTCCGAATCCACCGACGTGGCGGCCTATCCTCTTCGGGGGTGGGCGGTGGGAAGGGGCAGAGCCCCCTCCCGCATCGTATCGCTCAAAACGACTCCGGTAGAAATCAGGAAAAAAGAGAGGAATCCCACCTGAGCCGGGTCATCCACACGAGCCGCTGGCCGCGGTCGCCGTGCCGCTGAGCGCGGTGCCGCACTCGGCTGGCGGCGTCACGAACGCCTTGCAGATGGCGTTCTTGTAGGCGTTGGGCGACATGGCACCCGTGTATTTGACGCCCTTGATGAACAGCGTGGGAGATGCGTTGACACCTTTCGATGCACTGGAAATCTGGTCCGTCTTCAGGAGGCCAATCCCTTCAGACCCGGTGGAGCAGGCATCAATCGTTGCCGCCGGAATCCCGAGGCCTGACATCACCGTATGGGAGCAGGTGGATGCGGTTGATGACGTGTGGGAGGTGGGGTAGCACTGGGTGTTGAACCGGCTGATATAGGTCCAGAAGGATGCCGGGTAATATTTCTGGATGCAGGCCTGGCGCAGGTCCTCCTCTGCCTCGAACGGGCCATGCAGGGACTGGACCGAATCCACCGTGGTTCCGGTCACCTGGGTGAGATAGCGTATCCGGATATCAGCCTTCGTTCCCAGCAGATCCGCCACGGGTTTCATGACAGTTTCTGCCTGGGTACCGTAGGGGCAGTAGGACATGACGTACAGGTCCACGGCCGGCCGGTTGGGATCCACGGGTGTCACGGTGGGGGTGGCCGTGGGGATGGTCGCAGGGGTGGTGACCACCGGCACCGTGGGATACGGAGTGACAGTCACCGGCTGCGATGGCGAGGGTGCCCCTTCAGGGGGCAG
>JAJRDF010000141.1 GCA_028678555.1 Methanomicrobiales archaeon | reverse complement strand
GAGGGGACCCGGGGGGGTACCCCGGTAGCCGTCGCGGCGATGAACGAGATCATCACCCTCTTTGCGGAGGGGGGCAATGCGGGATCCGGTCACTGACTTCACCTACCCGGAGGAGTGGGTCCGGGTCTGCCGATCGGAGGATGACCGTCAGCTGGCGGCATCGGGGCTCGGTGTCCTGACCTCGTCCGGGAAGGTGCTCCGGAGGGGCTTCACCACCGGAACCACCGCGGCGGCGGCGGCAAAGGCGGCGATCCTCTCCCTCCGGAGCCCGGTCTCCTCGGTGGAGATATGCGTCCCCTCCGGGCTCATCGTCACCCTCCCCGTCAGGGCGCAGGATGGCTCCGCGATCTGCAGGAAGGACGCAGGGGACCACCCGCGGGACGTGACCGCCGGCGTGGAAATCCATGCCCGGGCCGTGCGATCGGCAGGAGGGATCCGGATCGAGGCCGGTGCGGGGATCGGCAGGTTCGCACGCGATATCCAGGGGCACCGCAGGGGGGAACCGGCCATCAGCGATCCCGCCATGGCCTGCATCCTGAACGAGGCAAAGAAGGCGGCCCTCATGGCCGGGATCCCGGGGGCTGTGGTCACCCTCTCGGTACCGGAGGGGAAGACCCTTGCCGCGCGGACGCTGAACCCCCGGGTGGGCGTGCAGGGCGGGATCTCGATCCTGGGGACAACGGGACTCGTGGAACCCTGGGACGATCACCTGGCAGAGTCGGTCAGGGAGCGGGTGGCCGCTGCCGACAGGCCGGTGATCACCTCGGGCAGGATCGGGCTCCGGTTCGCCCGGATGCTCTACCCTGACCGGGAGGTGATCCTGGCAGGCGGAAGGATCGCAGAAGCGCTGGCAGCTGCACGCGGCGAGGTGACCCTCTTTGGCCTCCCCGGCCTGATCCTGCGGTTCCTGGACCCCTCCATTCTGGAGGGGACGGGCTGCACCACTGTCGCTGACCTGGCGCAGCGGCCTGAGTTCCCCCGCCTCGCACACGAGGCCGTGGACCGGTTTCAGGCCTCCCATCCCCGCGTCACCATCGTGATCATCGACCGCCAGGGCCGGGTGCTGGAGGGAGGGCCATGAAGGTGGTGGGGGTGGGCTGCGGCCCGGGGATGCTCACCGAAGAGGCGATCCGGGTGATCCGGGCGGCCGCCGAGATCCACGGATCCCGGAGGGCCATCGAGCTGGCCCGGGCTCATATCCCGGAGGGGTGCCGGGTGGTGGAGATACGGGACTACGGCACTCTCACAGGTCTTCCGGCCCGGGCCGTGGTCCTCTCCACCGGCGACCCGATGCTGGCAGGCCTGGGGAGGACCGGTACAGCGGTGGTTCCCGGGATCTCGTCGCTGCAGGTGGCGGCCGCCCGCCTGGGTATCCCCCTCACCCGGATCGTGGTGGTGGATGCCCATGCCAGGGACCGTGCAGAGGCGGTGGACCGGGCGGCCGGGGAGATCCGCCGGGGCCGGGTGGCCTTCCTCCTCACCGACCCGGAATTTGACCCGGCTGCCCTTGCCGCTGCGCTCAGGGGTATGCCGGGCAGGATCCGCATCGCGGTCTGCGACCGGCTTGGGTACCCGGACGAGGAGATCACCACCGGTACGCCGGAGCATCCCCCAGGCCCGGGGAGCTCCCTCTCGTGCACTGTCGCGGGGGAATGGGAGTGACCCTGTTTCGAAATGAACACCGTCGGATCCTTCTCTCCAACAGGGGGGAGGGTGCGGGAGGGGGCAATACCCCCTCCCGAAGAGTAGTATCACATCTCATTGGTGACCGTATGGATAGGGATATGTCCCGGTAATCCTCCCGTCCTATTCTTGATCGGGATGGATGCGGGAAGGGGGAGACCCCCCTCCCAGTCCCTCCCCCCAAGAAGATAGACCAGAAGTGGCCTCATCGCACGTATCCTCCCCACCGCATAGCACCTCCATCACCTCACCAAGGTGCCTGGCGCACGATCTGATGCGGGAACCTCCCCGGGGCTCCCATTTATTCATCCGCCTTTATCACCACCGGCGTGCACCTCAGTACGATGTGCGGGATCGCGGGCCAGCTCGCACTGGATGGCAGGGAGGCGGATCCGGCGCTGCTCCGGGCCATGGCCGAACGGATCCGTCACCGGGGACCGGACGGGGAGGGATTCCACGTCCAGGGGCCCCTGGGCCTCGCCCACCGGCGCCTCGCCATCATCGACCTCTCTGAGGCTGCGGCGCAGCCCATGGCGACCGAAGACGGTGCCCTCCGGATTGTCTACAACGGGGAGATCTACAACTACCTGGAACTCAGGGAAGAACTCACGCGCCTGGGCAACCGGTTCCGGACCGCCAGCGACACGGAGGTGATCCTGCACGCGTACCGGGCGTGGGGGACCGGCTGCCTGACCCGGCTCCGGGGCATGTGGGCCTTTGCCCTCTGGGATGCGGAACGGGAGCAGCTCTTCTGCGCCCGGGACCGGTTCGGCATCAAGCCGTTCTACTATACCCTCGCGGGAGGATCGTTTCTCTTCGCTTCCGAGATGAAGGCCCTCCGGGCACATCCCGGCGTGGGCCTGCGCCCTGATGATCGCACGATCCTCACCTTCCTGGCATGGGGTGTATCGGATCACTCGGCGAGGACCATGGTGGACGGCATCTTCCAGATCCCCCCGGCCCATTCCCTGGTTGTGAAGAAAGGGCGCGTGGAGGGGCCGGTCCGGTACTGGGATCTGGCCCTGAGGGAGGATCCCGGACGGGACAGCCGGGATGAGGACCGGGCGGCGGCCCGGGAGTTCCTGAAGGTGCTCCGGGATGCGGTGCGGATTCACCTGCGCAGCGATGTACCGGTGGGTACCTGCCTCTCCGGCGGGATCGACTCCTCCACGCTTACCGTTCTGATCAATGATCTGGTCAGGGAGGAACACCCGGCATCGGTGGGGGATCGGCAGAAGACGTTCTCCGCAGGGTTCTCAGACCCCCGCTTCGATGAGTCCGCCTACGCGGACCTGGTGGCGGCCCGGACCGGGGTTGATGCCCACCGGGTGGTCCCTGACGCAGAGGGATTCTGGCAGGACCTGCCCGGGCTCCTGGACGCGCAGGACGAGCCCTTTGCCTCCCTTTCCATCTACGCCCAGTATCGCGTGATGCGTCTCGCTGCCACACAGGTGAAGGTGGTGCTGGACGGGCAGGGTGCCGACGAGCAGCTGGCCGGCTACCTCGGCTACCAGTGGAGCCATGTGAGGGGGCTCCTTGCCTCCGGCCACCTGCTCACCGCCCTCCGTGAAGCGGCCGGGATCCTGCGGTACCACCGGGGTTTTGTCCGGGACAGTATCACCCAGCTCAGGGTCCGGCGGCGCCGGCGGGCGCTGATCCGCGGGACCCCGGAGGAGATCCTCCGGTACCGGGGATCACTCCCCCGTGTCCTGTACCGGGAGATCTTCTCCACCAACCTCCCCGCCCTCCTCCACTGGGAGGACCGGAACGCCATGGCCTTCTCCATCGAGTCCCGGGTGCCGTTCCTGGACCACCGGGTGGCAGAGAACCTCGCTGCCCAGCCCCTGAACCGCCGGATCCATGGCGGGGTCACCAAGTGGATACTCCGGGAGGCGATCCGGGGGATCGTCCCCGACGAGATCCGGTGCCGGATGGACAAGATGGGCTTTGTTACCCCGGAGGAGGTCTGGATGAAGGAGGCACTGGCCCCGCGGATCCTTGAGATCTTCTCCTCGCCATCCTTCAACTCCCGCCCCTACTGGGATACGGAGGCGGTGAGGGCAGAGTACCGCAGGTACCTGGAAGGCCAGACCCCGTACTCGCCGGAGTTCTGGCGGATCGCCTGCACCGAGCTCTGGCTCCGGGCGGTGTTCGACAGAGCGGATCCGGGAACTGCCCGGTGATGGGCCCGTGAGCCTCCGTTCTTAAACTGCCGGTAAGTCGCTGGAGACTATCCTCATCAGGGGAGGGCGACGGGAGGGGGCGGAGCCCCCTCCCGGTCC
>JAJRDF010000140.1 GCA_028678555.1 Methanomicrobiales archaeon | reverse complement strand
CCCGCCGCCCTTGAAGGCCACCGCCTCCCGCACGCAGTCCACGAGATACCCCCGTTCCACCCGGTAGCCGGTCACCCGTGTCCGGGAGCAGGGCCCGGCGTCCACCGAGCAGAAGGGGCAGTCCAGGTTGCAGGAGCTGGAGGGGCGCACCTGGAGCAGGCTCGTGCCCCGGTCGATGATCCCGAAAGCCACGGAGCCGACGAGGGGGATGCCGGTGTCCCTGGTGATGGGGAAGAGGGTCATGGCGCGATCTGATAATCCCTCCAGAATCTGGCGGGGATGGTGATGGAGCTTTCCCGTGGTCCCGGGAGACGTTGATCCCGTGACGGGTGGACAAAGGAAGAACCCCCGGGGGGAATTCACAATCCATAAATATCCGGACACGTATCTCCTCATCCTATGGGATTGTCCCGGATCTGCAGGGCTGCCGTCGTGTTCCTCGCCTTTCTCCTGGTGGTCTCCGTGCATGCCCAGGATGCCCGGGCATTCTACCAGTCCGGTCTCGAATCCATGGACCGGGAGCAGTACGACCAGGCCATCGCCGCATTCCAGCAGGCGGTGGAATTGAACCCCTCCTATTTCGATGCCCTGACGGGCCTGGGCTACGCGTATACCCTCACCGGCAGGTTCGACGAGGCCATCGCCTCCTACCAGCAGGCCCTCGCCCTCCAGCCCAACTCCACCTTTGCCCTCCGGTCCCTGGGCTACGTCCATACCCAGAAGGGCGATTACGCCGGAGCCCTGGCGGCGTTCGACCGGGCGGTGGCGATCGATCCCGCCGATGCCGCCGCCTGGACCAGCCGGGGGCTGGCCCTCTCCGCCATGGGGCGGTTCAACGAATCCGTCGCCTCGTACGAGAAAGCCATCCAGATCACCCCCACCTCCTTCTACCCCTGGTTCAGCCTGGGGATGGAATACTACGGGGCAGGGATGTATGCCGGCGCCGTGTCTGCGTTCGATGCCGCCCTCGCCATCGACGAGAGGAGCAGCGAGGCCTGGAACTACCGCGGGCTCTCCCTGGCCGCCCTGGGCCGGTACCAGGAGGCCATCGAGTCCTACAACCGGGGCCTGATCGTGGATCCGGATGACGCGGCCCTCATGGAGAACCGGGAAGAGGCGGAGGCGCAGCTCCGGGCTTACGTGGGAGAGGAGGGCGGCATCCCCTGGTACGCCATCGCCGTGCCTCTTGTTGTCGTGGCGGTGGCGGCCGGCGGATTCCTGATCCTCCGGGCACGGAAGAAGGGACCTGGGGCCGGGAGCTATGGCACCCCTCCCCATGGCTCCCCTGCGGGCGGGTCAGGGGCAGGGGATGCCGGCGCGACGGGCGGCCCCCCCGGGAGCCACCACGATGTCTTCCTCTCCTACTCGTCGCAGGACAAGCCGGTAGCGGACGCCATCTGCGCCCACCTGGAGGCCCGCTCCGTACGGTGCTGGATCGCGCCGCGGGATATCCTCCCCGGCACCAACTATCCCCGCGCCATCGTGGATGCCATCGACGGGAGCCGGATCATGGTGCTGGTCTTCTCCTCCCGGTCCAACCACTCTCATCATGTGGTCAGGGAACTCTCCCATGCCGTCTCCCGCGGGGTGATCATCGTCCCCTTCCGGATCGAGGACGTGCAGCCCTCCCGGGACATGGAGTACCTGATCGGCGTGCCCCACTGGCTGGATGCCATGACACCCCCCCTGGAGCAGCACATCGGGCGGCTGGGGGAGACGGTGGCGACCCTCCTCTCCCGCGGGAAGGAGCGTGCAGGATGAGCGGGCCAGGACCTGCCACCATGCCGGTGCCCCAGCGCCTGCAGGCGCAGCAGGAGGAAAGCCGGAAGCGGAAGGGGAGAAGAACCCTCTTCTATGTCATCGTATTTGCCATCACAGCCGCGGTGGCATACGTGGCAAGCCTGGACTCAACTCCGGAGTTTCTGAGACTGACCGTCTACTACTACGGCCTGATCCTCTTCGCCGCCCTCCTCTTTACCGACGGGATCCGGGAATTTCTGGTCATGCGGGGCGGCCCTGACGCCGTGGTCTTCGGGCTGGGGGGCACGGGGGCCACCCTGGCCCGGAACTTATCGGATGCAGGGCATTCCGTGGCCATCGTGGAGAGGAATCCCGATAACCCGGAGATCGGGATGTGCAGGGATCGTGGCATGGTGGTGATCACCGGTGACGCCCTGGACTGGGAGGTCCTGGCCCGGCTGAAACCCTGGAAGGCCCGGTACCTCTTTGCCGTCACGGGTGACAACGGGACCAACGGCGAGATCGCCATCCGGACCCATGAACTGGCCCGTTTGAGGGCGAAGCGGCCCGTCACCTGCTTCGTGCACCTGACGGACGCCACCCTGGTCACCCTCCTCGCCACCCGCCAGGTGGGGACGGTGGCCGGCGGGCCCTTCCGCCTGGAGTTCTTCAACATCTTCCAGTCCGCGGCCCGCATGATGATCCAGGACAATCCGGAGACCTGGGGCGCTCCCCCGGGGCTCGGTACCCACGCACTGATCGTGGGAATGGGGAGGATGGGGGAGAGCCTTGTCTCCCATCTGGCCCGGGAATGGCGATCACTCCACCGGGAAACGGATCAGAGGGTGCGGATCACCTTCATCGACAGGGATGCGGACCGGAAGCGGGAGTCCCTGCTCCTGCGCAACGGGGTCCTTCGCACCTCGGCGGATCTCCGTGCACTGCCGCTGGACCTCCGTTCACCGGACTTCCTCCGGATCCTCTCCCGGGAGGCAGGGGGCCTGGAGGTACCGCCCGATGCCGTCTTCATCTGCCTCTCCGACGAATCCCTGGGGCTCTCTGCTGCCCTGGAGATCCACCACGCGCTGAAAGGGAGGGAGGTCCCCATCGTGATCCGGACGCGCCATTCCAGCGGCCTCATTGACCTGGTCGGCACCATCGAGGGACCGGTAGGGATGTACCGGAACATCCATGCGTTTCCTCTCTATGACCGGACCTGCAGCCTGGATCTCGTCCTCGCCGGCACCCATGAGCAGGTCGCCCGTGCCATCCATGACCAGTACCTCCTCCTCCAGCGGGGGGCCGGTGTGCCGGCAGGGGGGGCTCCCGGCCTGTTGCCGTGGGAGGACCTCCCCGCGGATCTCCGGGAGGCGAACCGCCGTCAGGCAGATGATATCGTGCAGAAACTGGAAGGGTTGGGATATGGCCTGGCTCTCTTGGGGGACGGGGAGGAGACCGCTCTCTTCACGCCGAAGGAAGTAGAGTCCCTGGCGGTCCGGGAGCACGACCGCTGGTGCCGGGAGCGCCGGGAAGCAGGGTGGATATTCGGCCCGGTGCGGGACGATGCGGCGAAGCGGCATCCCGACCTGGTGCCATGGGCGGATCTGACCGAAACCGAGCGGGAGAAGGACCGGAACGCCGTCAGGACCCTCCCCGCCGTCCTGGCGCGGGTTGATCTGGCCATCCGCAGGATCCCCGGCCGGCACAGGATCTGAACGCTCCCGGGTGAGGTGACCGCCCCGGGGGATTCCCTCCCGCCCTGCTCACTGCTCTGCCGCGATCCTCCCCGCTGTCCGGGCGGCTGTCATCCGGACCGGTTCGTACCGGTCCGACGCCGCCACCCGGTGGAGGAGGGGGAGCGCTCCCGCCTGGATCAGATCTGAAGATCCTCCCAGCTGGGCAATCTTCTCGATGACCTCCACGGCATGGTGCCGCATCTTCTCGTCCTCCTCCTCCAGCCGGGCAAGGAGGGGCGGAAGACCCCCGAGTTCGATGAACCGGTCTGGCTTCCAGCCGGGATTCCAGGCGATGACCATGAGGGCATCCAGGGCCTGTTTCCGTCCCTCTGCGTCGTCACAGGAGAGGTTTCGTCTTTGCTGCAGGCATACGTGTATCCTCCCGGTGAGGGCTCCTCTTCCGCCCCTCTATAAATGGATTCCGTCTGTGGGCAAAATCTGTCAGATCACGGGAGGCCATCTCCAAACCCTTATCACCCATCTCTCACAGAGTTTAGGCTTGGCAGGGCATGGCATGACACCGGTGCTCCTGGAAGCGAAGGGCGTGACCAAGCAGATCGGCGGCCTCACGGCGTTGAAAGGCGTGGATCTGGCGGTCCACGAGGACGAGATCCTGGGCCTGGTGGGCCCGAACGGGGCCGGGAAGACCACGCTCCTCAATATCATCTCGGGGGTCGTCCCCGCAACCTCCGGCACCGTCACGTTCAGGGGAGAGGTGATCACCGGCCTCAAGCCCTTCGCGATCTGCCGGAAGGGGATCTCCCAGACCTTCCAGATCGCCCTCTCCTTTCCCCACCTCTCGGCACTGGAATCGGTCACCGCCTCGGCCTTGTTCGGCAACGATGAGAAAAAGAGCCTTTCCGATGCCACCCACGAGGCCGAGAACCACCTGGAGTTCGTGGGGTTCCCCCTGGAGAAGACCGGTACACCGGTCCGGAACCTGAACGTGGTGGAGTTAAAGCGGGTGCAGCTGGCCCGGGCGCTGGCCTCCCGGCCCTCCCTTCTCCTCATGGACGAGCTTACCACCGGCCTGAACCCTACGGAGAGCAACGAGGCGGTCGGGTTGATCCGTGAGATCCGGAAGCAGGGGATCTCCATCCTGATCATCGAGCACGTGATGCGGGTGATCATGGGGGTCTCGGACCGGATCGTGGTACTGGACCGGGGGGAGAAGATCGCCGAGGGCAGGCCGTACGAGGTGGCGAACAACCAGCGCGTCATCGACACCTACCTGGGTGACATGGACGCGTTCTAGGGGGGTGAAGAAACCGTGCTGGAAGTCAGGAACCTGGACGTGTGGCACGGGACCATGCAGATCCTCTGGGGGGTGGACCTGTCGGTGAAAGAAGGCGAACTCGTCACCCTCATCGGCCCCAACGGTGCAGGCAAGACGACGGTGGTGGAGACCCTGATCGGCCTGAACCGGAAGGCCCGGGGATCCATCCTGTTCCAGGGCCAGGAGATTCTCGGGTGGCCGTCCCACCGGATCTTCCACTCCGGCCTTGCCCTGGTCCCCGAGCGGAGGGAGATCTTCCCGAAGATGACGGTGGAGGAGAACCTCCAGCTGGGAGCCCATGGCCGGGAGGATGACGGGACAACGCTTTCCTATGTCCATGGTCTCTTCCCGATCCTGGCCGAGCGGAAGCGCCAGCTGGCCGGCACCATGAGCGGCGGCGAGCAGCAGATGCTGGCCATCGGGCGGGCCCTCATGTCCCGGCCGCACCTCCTGATCCTGGACGAGCCGTCCAGCGGCCTCTCCCCCGCCCTCGTCACCCAGGTCTTCACCACCCTGGAACGACTGGGCCGGGAGGGGATGACGATCCTCCTCCTGGAGCAGAACGTCCG
>JAJRDF010000139.1 GCA_028678555.1 Methanomicrobiales archaeon | reverse complement strand
ATCACCACCTGGTAGTCCTTCTCAAGGAGACGCATGCAGGTCTGGAGGAGGTCATTGGCAAAACAGTAGCAGCCCTGCCCTTCAGGTCGCCCCATGGCGAGGAGGTCAAAACCATCCGATTCAACCAGGGCCTGGCGGAACCGGTACCTGATGTAATCGGTACGGGACATGCCTGGGGGGATGCTCTTCTGGAAGGCGTCTTCCCGCATCTCCCCCAGCGTCTCCCGCACTACGACACCGAGGGCCTCGTGGAGGTTTGCGTTCGGGTCTGCGTCCACGGCCAGGACCGGGCGGACTCCGGCCTCCACCAGCGATTGTACAAGAAGGGCAGCTACCGTGGTCTTACCGGTCCCCCCCTTCCCCGATATCGCCACAAAAAATGGTGTCATCCCGTCTGATCCCCCCGTATGCGGGACGAGATCCAGGCAGCTGTCTCCATGATCTCCCTGGCCCCGGCCTCAGTGGCGAACCGGATGCCGCAGGTGGGGGTAATGAGTGAACGGCTGTCAAAAAGGCGAGGAGTGACATACTCGGTCACCTGCTGCCGTATCTCCCGGTACTGCTGCAGGAGATCTTCCCGGGTCTCCCCGGCAAAGACCCGGTAGTCGGCCGGGACGATTCCCCATGCCACCGCATAGAGCAGGAACTCCCGGGATCCCGTGTAGGCGTCAAAGGAGATGAGGGCAGGTGAGAGCGCCATCACAAACTCCCAGTCGGTGTTGGAACAGCAGTGAACCCCGAGGCCGTCGTCAAGCAGGGAGGCTATGTCGTGCCATCCCGAGACCACTGCATCATGGGAGATGGGGATGACCGATGACCCGAGTGTTGAGAGATACGGTTCGTTGAGCACCACAAGCGTCCGGGTTACCCCGGGAATGGACTTCAGGGCCTGTTCGCACCAGCGGGCCCGGAGCCCGAGCATCTTGGGGAGGATATCGGCAAACTGCTCATCATAGTAGATAGGCCGCCGGTCCTGATCCACCACCTGCATCCCGAAGGTGACCGGCCCGGTCACCTGGCACTTCAGGATCCGGGGGGATGGCAGGACCCTTCCGAGCATCTCTACAAATCCGGAAGCATACTTTTCGGTGAGGGCATATGGCCCGGTGTTCTGCTCAACGAAGTCAAGGTATATCCTCTCCATCTCCGTGACCAGGTCCCGGGATCGGTCTACTGTTAAGCGGTCAGCTGCAACGACCCCCCCGGGGAGGAGGGGCGAATCGCAAAATACTATCGATTCTGATATTCTCCGGGCAGGGAGTGTGGGGACATAGGGAACCTCCGGGAAGATGGCCAGCACCTCATCGCAGGCTTTACGGGGATCGGAATGGGGGAGTCCTCCGATCCCTGTAGCGAGGCTGTCAGTCGGAGGAAGCATCGAGGACATGGGCGAACCGTCACCCCCTCCGGATACGGCACTCGTCGAGGAGTTTCTCAACCATGGGAAAGAGAGCGAGATCGGTGTGCGGTAAGAAGCAGGCGCGGGTGTATTCATCCATGAAGGAGGGCTCGGCGTTCAGCTCCACATACGCAATGGTCCGGGCGATCTCATCGAGGACTTTTCGTTTGCGACGGTTGAGCAGGGCGATATTGGCCCCCATGATCGCGCCGTTACCGATATTGGAGATACGGTCCAGTGGTACTTCGGGCAGCAACCCGATGATGATGGCATTCTCCTTTGAGAGATAGTTGCCAAAGGCTCCCGCGAAGTAGACCCGGGCAATATCGTGCCGGCTGATCCCGGCCTGGTTCATCAGGGTGATACAGGCGCCGAGAATAGAGGCCTTGCTCATGATCAGGTTTTTCACATCATTCTCGGTGATGACGATGTCCTTTCCTATGTCGGTCTCGTCTTTCCAGGCTACTACGAACTCGGGAAAGTGGGGTCCCAGCCGGATACGGGGATGTACGATGCTGGTGTTGATCCGGCCGGTGCGGTCGATGATGCACGCCTGGAGCAGGTCTGCCAGGAGATCGATCAATCCTGATCCACAGATCCCCCGCGGCTTGACCCTGTTGATAGTCTGATACGTGGGCTCCAGGGTGTGGAGATCGAGTGATACCTTCTCGATTGCCCCGGGGTTGGCCCGCATGCCAAAAAGCACCTCCCCCCCCTCCAGGGCAGGGCCGGCCGCACCGGCACAGGAGAACATCCATTCCTTCGTGCCAAGCACCACCTCAAAGTTGGTGCCGATATCGATGAGCAGCGAGACTTCATCATGTTCTGCCATTCCGGAAGCCAGCACATCGGCAACGATATCACCCCCGATGAAATCGCTCACCGCAGGGAAGACGAAGAGGCCGGCGTTCTCCTTCACCACGAGGCCTGCCCGTATTGCCGCCGAAGTCAGGTAGCGCCTGACAACCGGGACATAGGGTTCCTCGATCATGTAGGCCGGGTCGATGCCCATCAGAATGTGGGTCATGATGGTGTTTCCGGCAACTACCACCTCGTAGATATGTTCGCGGTCGATACCGGCGTTATTGGCGGCCTGGGTGATTGCGATATTGATACTCTCGGCTGCAAGTTCCTGCAGCCGCGAAAGCCCACCCTTCCGGGCATAATTCACCCGTGACAGAATGTCTTCACCGCAGCTGATCTGCCGGTTGTAGTTCGAGGCAATGCCGAGGACTTTACCGTCAACGAGGCTTCGCACGTAGGCGACGATGGTGGTGGTACCGAGGTCTATTGCTACCCCATAGAGGGCTTTCGTAGTATCCCCTCTCTCGACATCGATAAGCCTGTACCCACCCGGGACCAGGGCAACAGTGGCGGTGATCTTCCACCCACTTTCCCGCAGCACTCCCGGAATACTCCGGATGACCTCCAGGGGGACGTAGATCTTCCGGTCATCCGGCCCTCCCTGCCGGTTGATGCCCCAGAGGAGCCTGGAGAGGTCCGGGGAGGGGTCATCCAGGCTGGGCGGGGTGAGCTCAAGGAAGTATTTCCAGACGGCAGGGAAGAAACCGGACTCCTGCTCAACGGTTTCGATGAGGATCTGCTGCTCCTGGATGAGCGAGTTCTCGGGGATAAAGACCGATACATTATCGATGATTGTGGTCTGGCAGGCGAGGCAGGCCCCCTGGTCCAGTTCTTCCGGAGAGAAGAAACGGATGAACTGGTCCCGGTCAAACAGGGGACGCCCGCTCTTGACGTAGACGATGCATTTGCCGCATTTCCCCTGTCCTCCGCAGACCACGTTCATGTTGATCCCTGCCTTCTGCGCGGCATCGAGGATCGTTGCCCCGGGGTTCACCTCCACCTTGCGAAACGTCGGAAGAAAGGTCACGGTGGGCATGGTATCACTGCTTCCATTCCTTCTCCAGGTATTCTCCGATCTCAGCCGCGTCCCGGGGTCCCACCAGGACCTTCCATCCTGATGCCTCTTCGATCCGACCCGAGAGCGGTGCGGCATAACCGGGGATGATGAGGGAACGGTGGGAAACCTCCTTTTCCAGGCTGAACTTCTTCAGCGATTCTGCCACCAGGGTCTCGTTGAGCTTGCCCGATGCCACGGCTGTCAGGACCGAGAGCCCCTCGGTATCGACAATCACCATGAAGCAGGGAATTCGTGCCGCTTCCAGGTATCCCTGGAGGGTGAAAAAGGTGAGTGAGAAGTTGACCGTCAGAAGGACCGGGGAGTCCGGTCCGGGGGTTCCAAGCCGGTAGATCCCCGGTGTCATCTGGATAGGTTTCTGGGGGTCGGTGTAGATGTTCTGCCGGAGGGTCAGGAAGGCGAGGAGACTGGCCTGATCCGGGTTTTCCAGGACGAGGACGGATGCGAACCGCAGGATGCCGGTGACAATCGCTGCCTCCTGCATCCCTGTTGCCGCTGCATCAAGGAAGACGGGGTACCCAAGAGATGGGGTGGAGCGGGTGATCGCCTGCTGCCGTATTGCGGTCGAAATGTTCTGGAACTGGTGGAGAGATGGCGCAGCCGGATCGAGTACCAGGTTCTGCACCCCCCTCCCCTTGCAGCGCTCCACGAGGTCCGGCAACCGTCCCGGGTCATCGGCCTTCACCACAAGGGGACAGCCATAGTCCCTGGCAAGATTGCACATTGTTTCATCGGTCTTCTCTGTAGCTGCATAGATAAGGGGACGAAAGTGGCCGCAGACAGCGAGCCCCTGTTCCATGACTGCAGGATCTTCTGCCATGAGTACCTCGGGGAGGTCGGCGACCTCCTCGACGGCCTCTACTGCCGTGCGGAAGGCTGCAGGGTCACCACTCAGGTGACGGATGGCCACCCCGCTCAGCCGCTGGTCGGTCCCTACCCGGACTACCACCGTGTCACGGACCCGTGCCACGACCTCCTGGATCCGGTCCCTGGTCCAGAGGTCGGATACCGCTACCATCATCCCGGGGGGATGGTAGAACGTCTTCTCGTGGCGGAACTGGACCATCTCTTCACCGATGGGAAAAGACCGCTCTCCTACCCCGACCTTCACCAGCCGGATGGGGGGGCGGGTGGAGGAACCGAGGATATCCCGGGCCTGGTCATCCAGATAGGGGCAGCGGTCCACGTCGCCTTTGCCACTGGCAAGTTTCATGGCGAACGTGAGGCAGGTGGGATCCCCGCACTCCTTGCAGTTCTTGCGCCCCGCCCCAGAGGGCATCGATAGCGTCCAGGAGCAGCGGTATTGTCTGCGGATGCCGGACACAGACGATGGAGGCTCCTGCAAGGGCAGAGGAGAGTGCGGTATAGAACTCCCAGGTTACCGCCACCCGCTGGGAAATTCCGGGGTCCGCCTCCCGGACCTCCCTGACCGTCAGGGTATCGGATGCGCCGCTGATAATGGGCATGGCAAGGTCGGCATCCCCTTTCAGCGCTGAGGTCCGGATCCGCTCCATCACCGAGTACGAGTATTCAAAACCGTATCCAAGGGCTCCCGTGTATGGATCGATGACGATCCGGTTTTCCGGGACCCCGGTCTCCCTGAGCAGGATGTTCAGCTGCTTGGCGAGGTTGATGTCGATCGGGGACTGGGCGATCACCGCGTGGCCGTAAGCAAGGGCAGCTGCGGCAATACTGCGGTAGCGTCCGGCTTCGGCTGTACCCAGGAGGAGACGTTCTCCTTCACCCGCCTCTCCGCAGGCGGCAAAGACCTCGCTGTCGATTGCCTGGTCGGTGCTCCCCTCGATGATGAGCGGAAGCGGTGACTGCTGCAGCACTTCCTCAACGGTGCGGCGTATGGCGGCGAAATCCCGGAAATCGCGCTTCCGGGTGCTGGTGAGGAACAGCCGGATAAGATCGGGTTTCCATTGATCTCCGGCCTCCCTGGCCCACGCACCTGGTTCCCGGATGCGATCCTTCAGGAACTCCCGTATTACCGGAGGCCAGATAGACAGGTCATCGCAGATTTCATACGCTACAAGAGGCCGGTGACCTGACGGAGGACTGCCCAGGAAAGGAAGATCCCGTTCCCCCCCAATACTGTACGAGATGCTCCTGCTGCCGCCCTCTGACCGGGTGGCGCCAAGGACCACCGTTCCGATCTGCCCGGTCCAGGAAGATAGTGTCTGAAGTCCCATTTCACTCACCTACAGGAGCGGTTTCATCTCCAGGGCCGGGTGGCCGGCCCTGACCAGGAATTCTGCCAGTTCCTGCAGAGTCCCGGCCTTCTCTTCATCGGCGATCTTCTCGTACAGTTCCGGTATCCCTTCCTTTTGCAGTTTCTCCCTGATGCGCCGCCCGAGCTCTTCCTTCAGCCCTGCCGGCATCCACACCAGCCTGCGGATACCTCCCTCAGCCTGGAGGAACCGGTCGCTCAGGATAAAACCTTTGGATATCCCTGCAAATCCAGGGGTCTGGGCCCCGCCTCCTATGGTTCCTGCAAGGGTTGAAAAACTCATGCCGGCAGGGGTCTCTCCCTTGAACTCCCGGTTCACCACCAGGAATCCGTTCACCTCCGGGAGCATCACCACGATGCACTCAAAACAGCCGCAGCAGGTCATGGGATATTCCATGACGCTGTACAGGGAACAGCGATCAATCTCACCGTGGGAGGCCTTCTTTACGAACCGGTTCACTCCTTCGAACTCGCCGCGGATTGTATCAATCTCCTTTCCCTTCTCCACCGGCTGGTTTGCCCCGGATGGGGCAATCTCGTAGGCGATCTTCCCGTCAAGCCAGGAGATAGCCCCGCAGAGTGCGGGCCGCTCGGGGGTGATGATGCAGACGTGGTTGGGGGCAAAGGTCTGGCACAGGGTGCAGGAATAGTAGGTGTCGACATCG
>JAJRDF010000138.1 GCA_028678555.1 Methanomicrobiales archaeon | reverse complement strand
CCTTCACCATGACGGTGTAAATCTCCAGGAAGACGTCGTCAATGAACCGCTTCTCGCAGGAGCAGGCCTCTGTGACCCCCAGATCGGCGGGCGGGGGCTTCGCCTTGTCCAGGATGCGGGGTGTGCAGGCCGGGCACGGGGCAAAAACGGTGTCCAGGGTATCCAGGATCTGGTGGGCGTACTGCACGCAGTCCTCACCGCAGACAGGGCACTTCATCGATGGGCCCGATGCGATTTGAACGCATGACCGCCCGGTTATGAGCCGGGCGCTCTCACCGGACTAAGCTACGGGCCCGGAGAAGCAGAGCGCCGCCAACAGGACTCGAACCTGTGACATGCTGGTTAACAGCCAGCCACTCTACCAACTGAGTTATGGCGGCATCAGGCGATATGCTTTATTACATCTTCGTGGTGGGTTAAGAAACTTTGGAACTGGGATCTCCGGGGGTTTTTCGGGCCGATGGCGAGGTTCGGCCCCCGCGTCTCTGTACCGGGAAGAGACGAGGGGTCTCCTGCCCCGGCCCTTCCCACCGGTTACGGCCGGTCCCTCTTCAGAGCCTGGATCTGCCGGACCAGCTCGTCCAGCTCCCGGTCCACCTTCCCGAGGAGGACCTGCGCTTTGGGTGTGGCCACGGCCCCGGAGGGGGAGGCATGGATGTAGTCCAGGTGCTCCAGGATCCGGAGAGAGTACCGGATCCGGTGGTAGGGAAGATCCAGAAGAAGGGACAGCTTCATGATCCCGATGGGCTCGTGCTCCACCACCGCCGTGAGGACCTGCAGGTGCCTCCCCAGCAGTTCCACCTCCCCCTTCAGCTTTGCGAGCATCCCTCACCCTCCATGATCTGTGGCCTCCTCATGCACCTGCCCGTCCGCCGCTCTCCTCTTCACCGGCACCTGCATCACCAGAGGACTCCCGGGCAGCCTTCCCGTGTTCCTCGTCCAGCCACTGTTTGGTACGCCGGTACAGCCGCATAAAATACAGGAAGAGGCCGGCTGCGGCTGCCAGAGAGACTGCCATCACCACCCGTCCTGCAGGGGTGGGCATCCAGAAAAAGAGGAGCACGGCAACGGCGATGAGGATCAGGATGGCATTGAGGAGCACGATGAGCTTGATGAACCGGACCCTCAGATCACTCTTCCCCGCCGCATCCATGGAGGATCATGGAACGCAGGGATAAAAGTACTTGTGGGTAGAGCACCAAGAAAGAGAGCGGATGGAACCACTGGATGAGGCAATCCGGGCTGCGGGAGCCGCCGCTTACGTGGTGTATGCCTCCTCGGCCGATGCGGACATGCTGTACCTGACCCGGTTCCGTACAACGGATCCCATCGTCTATCTGAAGAAGCCCGGTGAACGGGGGGCCCTTGTCCTCTCCCAGATGGAGTATGAGCGGGGTGTCCGGGAATCCACCGCCGCGGTGATGACCCGGGCAGATGCAGGCCTCACCGAGATCCTGAAGGAAGAGAAGGATCGCACGAGAGCGTATGCCCGGATGATCGCCGGCCTAGCCGGGGGAGGAATTCTCGTGCCGCCGCAGTTCCCGTTAGGGCTTGCCCGGGAACTGGAGCAGTACCACCCTGTTATAGTTGACAGGGGTACGGTGGCAGCCATGAGGGCAGTGAAGCGCAGGGACGAGATCCGTGAGATCCGTAAGGTGGTCCTTGCAGCGGAAGCGGCGGTGGCAAGGGCGATCCGTCTCATTGCCCGGGCGACCGTGAATGGCGGCATCCTGCACCGGGACGGGAAGCCTCTCACATCAGACGCGATCCGGCAGGAGATGCACACCCTCCTCCTGGCCCGGGGATGCCGTGCCCAGGACACCATCGTGGCCTGCGGGCCGGACTCGGCGGTGCCCCACCTCCGGGGGGACGGCCCCCTGCGGGAAGGGGAACCCATCATCATCGATCTCTTCCCCCGGGACGAGCTCACGGGCTACTGCGCCGATCTCTCCCGCACGGTGGTGAAGGGGGAACCCGATGCGAAGGTGGCTGAAATGTACCGGGCGGTCCACGGGGCAAAACGCATGGCCGCCTCCCGGGCAAAGCCCGGCGTGGAGGGGGCGGTCCTCCACCAGGCGGTGGTGGAGTTCTTTGCCGAACAGGGGTTTGAGAGTAACACCCGGGGCTTCATCCACAGCCTGGGCCACGGGGTCGGCCTCGAGGTGCACGAGGACCCGTCCCTGGGTCCGGGGGGCGGTCCGCTGGCCGCCGGGAACGTCTTCACCCTGGAACCCGGCCTGTACTACCCGGAGGTGGGCGGGGTTCGCCTGGAGGACATGGCGCTCCTCTCACCCCGAGGCTGCACCCTCCTCTCGAAGCTGGGGGAGCGGCTGGGCGTATGAAGGACACCGTCCTGGAGGCGTACAGGGAAGCCGGCCGTGTGGCCTCCCGGATCCTGCGGGAAGGAACCGCCATGGTGAGGGTGGACGGGAGCATCCTCTCGGTGGTGGAGGCGGTGGAGGCGAGGGTCCGGGAGGAGGGGGCCGGCCTCGCCTTCCCCCTGAACCTCTCCCTCAACGAAGATGCAGCCCATGACACGGCCACGCCGGGTGATCCACGGGTCTTCCGGAAGGGGGACATGGTGAAGATGGACCTGGGGGTGCAGCTGGACGGGTACATCGCCGATACCGCGGCCACGGTGGACCTGGGGGACAATCCCCGGCTGGTGGAGGCCTCCCGGGAAGCTCTGGAGGCGGCCATTGCACGGGTCCGGCCCGGTGTCACCACCGGCGAACTGGGGGCCGTGATCCAGGGGGAGATTGAGGGCCGGGGGTTCCGGCCCGTGGCCAACCTCACCGGCCATGGCCTGGACCGGTACCGGATCCACGGACCCCCCACGATCCCCAACATCGCCATCCAGGGCGGGGCCGTGGTCCAGGAGGGGATGGCCTTTGCCATTGAACCGTTTGCCTCCACCGGCACCGGGATGGTGAGCGACGCCCCCCGGATCCAGATCTTCCAGCAGATTGCAGAAAAACCGGTCCGCCTCCCTGCAGCAAGGGAGATCCTGGCCCGGGTGAAGGACCGGAACGGCCTTCCCTTTGCCCGGCGCTGGCTGGACGGCCCGAGGGTGGAGATCGGCCTGGCCACCCTGGTGCGGGCCTCGATCCTCCACGCCTACCCGGTCCTGCACGACACACCGGGTTCCCTGGTCTCCCAGGCCGAGCATACGCTGATCGTGACCGCGGACGGGGCGCTCGTCACCACCCGCTAGGAAACCATTATCGGAGCCCGGGTGATAGATTACTGGTTACACAATGACTCCCGATGCCGCCCCCGAGACCCTGCAGGTGATGGAGGTCCTCCTCACGGCAGAAGTATTCAATACCACCCCGCAGCTGGATGCCAATGACCTGAATCCCCTCTGCCGGCGGATCTTCGGTATCGGCGAGGGTGGAAACGAGGTGAGACGGCCGGTCGTGGTACCGGAAGCGGTGCTGCGGGAGGCGCTGGACATCAGGGGATCTCTGGAGAAGGTGAAGCAGCACCCCTTCGTGGAGCAGGAAGCCCTGGGGAAGCGGCTCCGGATCTCAGCGCTGGAACCGGCCGCCCGGTGGTTCCTCTCCCACGGGGGAAAACCCCGGGTCAGCGGCAACCCGGCGCTCTCCTGGTTCTTCGAGCACTTCGACTCGGTCACGGCGGATTACCGGGCGGCTCGGGAGGCCAACCCCCGCATCGAGGACACCCGGCCTTACCTGGACGCCAGGGTGTCGCGGGCCATCGCGGAGGACGAATCCCTGCGGGCTGCCATGGAGCTCCTGATCGTGAGCGCTCCTGAAGAGGTGGAGCAGACCCTCACGCGCATCGTGATCACCGACGGGCAGCGCCGGGTCATTACCAAGATCCGGGCTGCCATGGAGCACCGGGACTACCTGGCCTCCCACCAGATCCTGGAGGTGGGGAAGCTGCTCTTCGTCGGGCCGCCGGGCACGGGGAAGACCACGCTGGCTCTCGCACTCTCCCGGGAGCTCCACCTCCCGGTACTGGAGGTCCGGCTCTCCATGATCACCTCCCAGTACCTGGGGGA
>JAJRDF010000137.1 GCA_028678555.1 Methanomicrobiales archaeon | reverse complement strand
AGGGAACCACCGAGCCAGGCCGGAGCTCCCGGGGCTCGATGGCGAACCCCGGGTCATTGCCTGCGATCTGATCCACCATGGCCACCAGCTCCCGGACCCAGGGCGGGCCGTACACAGCCAGGGGGCCGGTCCTCCCCATGAAGGAGAGGGTCTGGACCAGGCCGAAGATCCCCAGGAAATGGTCGGCGTGCCAGTGGGTGACAAAGATGGCATCCACAGTGAAACCGGTCCTTGCCCGCATCATCTGCTGCTGCGCCCCCTCCCCGCAGTCGAAGAGGAGTGTGTCGGATCCCCGCCGGACCATGATGCAGGAGAGGTTCCGCTGGGGGGTGGGGAGGGCGCCTGCGGTACCAAGGAAGTACACCTGCAGGGTCTCACCGGTCACCGGAACCACCCCGTGATGAGGGCCAGGCTCCGTCTTGCCTCTCCCAGGTTCCTCCCCTCCACCACCGCGATCCCCGAGTAGTCCCTGGCCACCACGGGCCCCGCCACCGCCCAGTCGATGGTGCCGTCCCCCAGGGCCAGGTGCTCGTCGTGGCTGCCGTGGTTGTCGTGGAGGTGCAGGTGGCTGGCACGGGAGATACGGGCCAGGAACTCCGCGACCTTCCCCACCGTGTGGGCATGCCCCAGGTCGCAGGTGAACCCGATCCCCTCGATTCCGTCGATCATCCCCAGGATCTCCTCCGGGTCCCGGCAGAGGAACTCCCGGATCCCCCCCATGTTCTCCAGGCAGGCGGTGACGCCCCTCTCCCGGGCAAAGGACCCGATCTCCCGCAGGGCCTCCTTCTGCTGCTGCCAGACGCGCTCGGGGACCAGCTTTCCGACCGGGGAGACATAGCCCGGGTGGAACGTGACCCGGTCGGTGAACCCGGCCGCGCCCTCGATGCAGACGCAGACCTGCCGGATGGATTCCCGCCAGATGGGGTGGTTCATGGAGGCCAGATTCAGGTCGCTGTAGGGTGCATGCACGGTGGCGGCGAGCCCGGTCCCCGCCAGGAGTTCCTTCACCTTCGTGAGGGTTCCCGGCTGGTCAAAGGAGAACCGGCCGTCGGCCACCACCTCCCAGCCCCGGTAACCGGCCTCCTCGATCCCGTACACCCATTCCCCCGGTTCCCAGACCTTGGAGGATGCCGAAAAGTAGGGGACCAGCGTCATGGGCATACCCCCAGCCGGGTGAGAAGAGCCCTGACTTTCCCCTCAAACTCATGCAGGGTTCCCTCGTTCTTGATCAGGTGCTCGGCCTGACGGAGCGCCCGGGCGAGGCCCCAGCCCCGTTCCCTGGTGTCCCGGAGCTTCAGGTTCTCCCGCTGGCCACTGTCATCGGCCCTCCCCCGGGCCGCCAGGCGGGCCAGCCGTGCCTCGAAGGAGGCCACGATGCCCACCAGCACGAACTCTGGGAAACGGGCCCTGAACGCCTGAACTTCCGCATCCCCCCGGATCCCGTCGATGACGACCAGCGGCGCTGCCGTCGCCTCCACGGCGGGGATGGTGAACCGGGCGATGGCGTCCATCCCGTGTTCCTCCCGGAGACGGTTCCCGATCCCGCCGAGGCCGGAATCATCCTCCGGTATCCCCTCCTCCGCCGCCCTCCTGCGGATCACGTCCCCCATGACGACAACAGGCACCCCCATCTCCCTCGCAATGCGGGAGAACTCCCCCTTGCCGCTCGCCGGGAGGCCCACGACGCCAATCACCCGCAATGGAGCACCTCCCCCTCCTCGCGGGTCCTCACCTTCACCGGGCGCTTCAGCCGGTCCCCGACTTTTTTCAGCTCGGCGGCGGAGAGGGGCGGCACCATCCCCTCCACCCCCTGCTGGAGCACCAGATCCAGGTTCCCTGCCGCACGGGCGATGTGGGGCGCCTCGTCCTCGTAGCCCCGGAAGAGGGTCACCACCACCTCGCACTCGGCGAGGGCTCCCCCCGCCACCGCCTCCTGGCAGAACGCCAGGGACTCCTGGACGGCGTGGGTGTACTTCTCCTTCAGCAGGCTGTCGTACCGCTCCCAGCGGGCCTTCACGTCCAGGGCGATCCGGTCCACGAGGTGCCCCTCCACCAGCCGCCGGAGCACCTTCGGGAAGATCCCGTTCGTCTGGAGACCCACCGCGAATCCCATCTCCCGGCTGGCTGCCATGAGGGCAATGAGGGGCTCCGGCTGCATCGTGGGCTCCCCGCCGGAGAAGACCACTCCCGATACCAGCAGCTTCGAGGACCGGATCATCTCCTGCACCGCTGCAATGTCCCGGAAGTCCTCCCCCTCCTGGATCGACCGGTTATGGCAGTAGCTGCAGCGGACCGGGCACCCCCGGAAGAAGACGGTGCAGACCGCCCGGCCCCTCCAGTCCACCGTGGAGATGGGGACAAAACCCCCGAAGTTCACCTTCAGACGATCACCGGATGGAACATAATGGGGAGGACAGTTTCATGAAGCTATTGGCCTGTGCGGGAGAAACCGGGCTTGTCCTAACGAAAACAAATTTACTTGCGGAGAAAACAAGCAAATCTTCGTCCATTTTTGAAAAACAAGGCTTTATCAGGTTTTTCGTCCCACGGGATGTGCATGACGCTGCTGGAAGATGCTAAGAACGGGAGGATCACGGACGAGATGCGGAAGGTGGCCCGGGAGGAGGGGGTTACCGACGAATTTGTCCGCCGGGGGATGGCGGCAGGGCATATCGTCATCCCCATCTCACCCTACCGGAAGGTGAAGGTCTGCGGGATCGGGGAAGGGCTGCGGACCAAGGTGAACGCCTCCGTCGGCACCTCATCGGATATCATCGATATCGATATGGAGGTGGAGAAGGTCCGCCAGGCTGAGCGGGCGGGAGCCGACACGATCATGGAGCTCTCCACGGGAGGGGACTTTGCCGAGATACGGAGACGGGTCGTCGAGGCCACCCCGCTCTCGGTGGGCTCGGTGCCCCTCTACCAGGCCTTCATCGAGGCGGCCCGGAAGGACGGGGCCGTCGTCCACATGAAGGAGGACGACCTCTTCCGGATCACGGCGGAGCAGGCGAAGCTGGGGACGAACTTCATGGCGATCCACACGGGGATCAACCGGGAGACCATGAAGCGGCTGAAGAACCAGGGGCGGCACGGGGGCCTCGTCTCCCGCGGCGGCGCCTTCATGACCGCCTGGATGCTCCACAACGAGAAGGAGAATCCGCTCTATTCCGAGTTCGACTACCTGGTGGAGATCCTGAAAGAGCACGAGGTGACCCTTTCCATGGGGAACGGGATGAGGGCCGGCGCCATCCACGATGCCACGGACCGTGCCGCCATCCAGGAGCTCCTGATCAACGCAGAGCTCGCTGACCAGGCCCATGCCGCCGGCGTCCAGGTGATTGTGGAGGGGCCCGGCCACGTCCCCATCGATGAGATCGAGGCCAACGTGGTCCTGCAGAAGAGGGTCTCCAACCGGAAGCCCTTCTACATGCTGGGCCCGATTGTCACTGACATCGCGCCGGGTTACGACGACCGGGTGGCCGCCATCGGCGCCGCCATCTCCTCATCCCACGGCGCCGACTTCATCTGCTACGTGACCCCGGCCGAGCACCTGGCCCTGCCCACACCCGAGGAGGTGTACGAGGGGGTTATCTCCACCCGGATCGCAGCCCACGTGGGGGACATGGTGAAGCTGAAGAAGCGGGACGCGGACCTGGAGATGGGGCATGCCCGCCGGGCGCTGGACTGGGAGCGGCAGTTCCAGGTGGCCATCAACCCCGAGCGGGCGAAGGCGATCCGGGCCGAACGGATGCCCGGAGACTCGGATACCTGCACCATGTGCGGGGATTACTGCGCCATCAAGATCGTGAACCGCTACTTCGCGTTCTGACCCCCTTCGTTTCGTCTTTTTTCCCTTTTTGTCCAATCGGTAAGAATTGAGAACCTACTACCGTGACGCTCCAGGGGGGGACCTGACAGTCCCCCCCCGCCGCGTGGGCGGAGCCGCGGCGGAGCCCCTGAGAGCGTCTCACCAGTACGCATGCTATCGGGCAAACCGGCAGGCGGAAATCAATACCATCGACTGCCTGGGCAG
>JAJRDF010000136.1 GCA_028678555.1 Methanomicrobiales archaeon | reverse complement strand
CTGGTCCAGTACGAGAAGCAGTACGCGAAGGCCTTTGCCCTGGTCTTCGGGACCACTGTCGTCATGGACAACCTGGCCCATGCCCGGAAGCTGATGGGCCGCTACCGGATGGTGACCCTGGAGGGGGAACTCCTGGAGCGGGCCGGGGCCATTACCGGCGGCCACCTGAAGAAGGCGAAGGGGTTCGGCATCGATGCGGGAGAGGAGACCGCCCGGCTCCACCAGGTGCTGGCAGCGCTCGGCCAGGAGGCGGCGGAGCTCACCACCCAGATCAACGAGAAGACGGCGCTCTCGGAGAAGAAGCGGGCAGAGCGGGCGGCCATCGAGGAGGAGACGGCCCGGGCCCGGGTCCAGGCCGAGGAGTACCGGCGGCAGGCAGCGGCCCTCGCCCAGGAACGGGAGCAGATGCAGGCGACCCTCCAGACCATCGATACGGAGGTGAAGGCCGGAACGAATGAACTGGCCGACTGCGAGGCCGATCTGGAGAAAGCGGCCGGGGAGATCGCCCGGCTGAACGGGGAGACCGACCGGCTGAAGAAACTCCTGGACGACGCGGAACTCCCCGGCATGGTAAAGGATCTGGAGGCGAAGCGGACAGAGGCCGCGGAGCTGGAGCGCCGGCTCCGGAACAAGGACTCGGACATCAACGATGCCCAGCGGGAGAAGGTCTTCTTCTCGAGCCGGGTGCAGGAGCTGCAGGCGGACCGGGAGAAGGTCCTTGCGAAGAACCGGGAGGTCGACGGCCAGATCCAGGCGGCCGAAGGGAGGATCGTCCAGGCCAACGAGAAAATTGCCTCCATCCAGGAGAGCCTGGCCACCTTCTCCAAGGATCTGGACAGCCTTCGGGCAGCGCGGGAGACGGTACTGGAGAAGGTCCGGGGGGCCGAGAAGAAGATCGGGGAGAAGGAGGCGGTCATCGAGCGGATCGCCCTCCAGATCACCGTCCTCCAGGAACGGGAGAAGTCCATCGGTGCCGAGATCGCGGCGCTCCGGGAGAAGAGCGGCGGGGTCACGACAGACCTCACCCTGCAGCAGATCGACGAGGGGATCCGGGCGGCGGAGGCTGGCATCGCCGGGATGGGCGCCATCAACATGCTGGCCGTGGAGGAGTACGACCGGATCAGCGCCCGCGCCCAGGAGCGGAAGGAGCGGAAGGAGACCCTCTCCCGGGAGCGGGCTTCCCTCATCGAGCGGATCGAGTCCTATGAGACCATGAAGTTCGAGGCCTTCATGACGGCGTTCAAGGCGATCGACGCCAACTTCCGGGAGGTCTTTGCCCGCCTGACCCGGGGGACGGGGAACCTGGTGCTGGAGAACGAGGAGGACCCCTTCCAGGGCGGCCTCACCTTCGCGGTCCAGCCCCGGGACAAGAAGGTCCACCTCCTCTCCGCCCTCTCCGGCGGCGAGAAGTCCCTGACCACCCTTGCCTTCATCTTCGCCATCCAGAAGTACCTGCCTGCCCCCTTCTACGCCTTTGACGAGGTGGACATGTTCCTGGACGGGTTCAACGTGGAGCAGATCGCCTCCATGATCCGGGAACTGGCCGGCCAGGCTCAGTTCATCATCGTCTCCCTCCGGAAGCCGATGATCGACTCGGCGGACCGGATCCTGGGGGTCACCCTCCGGGAGGACAAGTCCTCGCTGGTCACCGGGGTCAGGGCCCATGGGTGAGGAACCGGTCGAGATCCTGGTGAGGATGGCGGAACGGGGGGAGATCGACCCCTGGAACATCGACATCGTGGAGGTGACGGACAGGTTCCTGAGGGAACTGGACGAGCTCCGGCAGCGGGATCTCCGCATCTCGGGGAGAACACTGTTCTATGCCTCTGTGCTCCTGCGGATGAAGTCCGAGCACCTGGGAGAACCCATCGACGAAGAGGGGGCCGTGGATGACGAGGGTTTCCCGGAGCCCGACGAGCCGGGCTTTGACGGCCGGGAGTACCTGGGCCCCGTCGAGCGGCTGGAACGGGAGATCCGGCGGCGCATCGAGCGCAAGCACCTGAGAACCCGGCCGGTGACCCTCTACGAGCTGATCCGGATGCTCAAGACGGCGGAGCGGGAGGAGTGCCGGAGGCGGCGGACCCGCCACGTGGTGAAGGAGCCCGACGTGGACGTGGACGAGGTGGTGGGCGTGGCCCATGAAGAGGGGTTCCATGCAGCATCCGCCGCCGTCTGGCAGGGATGGGAGGACCTCTCCCCTGCCCATGAGAAGGTCTCCCTCTCGGACCTCTGCGGTACACTGGGGAGAAGTGTACCGGACGTGTACATCCCCCTCCTCTTCCTGATGCTGGAGGGCCGGCTTGCCATCTCCCAGAAAGACTTCTTTGACGAGGTCTTCATCGAGCGGCCGAAGGCCCCCCGTGCAGAAGAGCCTGAACAACCGGCTGCCGGATAAAAAGCAGGCTCTTCATGAGAGCACTGTGTCCACTCGAACCCACGGTGCTTCTTTCCCTTGGGAATGCAACTACCAGGACGCTCCAGGGAGGACTTCATCCCCCCGCCACGTGGGCGGCGCCCCTTAACAAGATGGTTCACGTCGGTTTACGGGAGTAACCGCGGCTCATACTATCCTCACGTCGGGGAGGGGCCCGGAGGGGGTCTCCCCCTCCCGCTGAGGCCTCGGAAAACGACCGGTTCTTCCCGGAAACCAACTACCCGCCCATTCTCTCACGGGCGCCCATGCGGCAGGGGGACCCCAGGTCCCTCCCTGGAGCGTCCCCCCAGGAATTATCAATACAGAGAACACCCCATAAGATAGACGGGTAAACAAGCCGTGAAGGCCGACGGAGGACCCGCGCGGAATCCCTGCAGATGCAGGAGACTTCCGGCGATCGGGCCCGGGAACCCGGATCCTGGTATCCTGAGCCCGTTCCGGTGTCGTCGCCACCGGCGGCACAACCCTTAAATAGAGGGGACACCCATAGAAGTAGGCCAGATTGGCAGCACGGATTACCCCGGACCATTGCGCCCGGGCTGAACGTGGATGACCTTCATGACCTTCAATGACTGGGGGAAGGTATGTACCTCTCCCACGACAGAAAGTATCTTCATCTTCATGTCGTGGTGGGGAACCGATGACACCGGCGCGACCGGAATCGGTTCTGACGTTGGCACTGGCAATGCGGAAATTCCTGTGATAACCGACCAGTTCCGCTTTTAGCAATTGCGATAGTGTGCGTACCATCATGTTAATTCTGGTTGATCCTGCCAGAGGTCACTGCTATCGGGGTTCGACTAAGCCATGCAAGTCGAGAGGGGTCAAGCCCTCGGCGTACTGCTCAGTAACACGTGGATAACCTGCCCTGAGGAAGGGGATAACCCCGGGAAACTGGGGATAATACCCTATAGGCTACCGAGGCTGGAATGCGCGGTAACCCAAAGCTCCGGCGCCTCAGGATGGGTCTGCGGCCGATTAGGTTGTTGTTGGGGTAACGGCCCAACAAGCCGGTAATCGGTACGGGTTGTGGGAGCAAGAGCCCGGAGATGGATTCTGAGACATGAATCCAGGCCCTACGGGGCGCAGCAGGCGCGAAAACTTTACAATGCGGGAAACCGTGATAAGGGAACCCCGAGTGCCTGTAACCACAGGCTGTTCAGGTGTTTAAAACGCATCTGGAGAAAGGGCCGGGCAAGACCGGTGCCAGCCGCCGCGGTAATACCGGCGGCTCGAGTGGTGGCCACTATTACTGGGCTTAAAGCGTCCGTAGCCGGGTTGTTAAGTTTCTTGGGAAATCCAGCGGCTCAACCGTTGGGCGTTCAAGGAATACTGGCAATCTAGGGACCGGGGGAGGTAAGAGGTACTCTAGGGGTAGGAGTGAAATCCTGTAATCCTTGGGGGACCACCTGTGGCGAAGGCGTCTTACCAGAACGGCTCCGACGGTGAGGGACGAAAGCTGGGGGAGCAAACCGGATTAGATACCCGGGTAGTCCCAGCTGTAAACGATGCGCGTTAGGTGTATCGGTGACTACGAGTTACCGAGGTGCCGAAGAGAAATCGTGAAACGTGCCGCCTGGGAAGTACGGTCGCAAGGCTGAAACTTAAAGGAATTGGCGGGGGAGCACCACAACGGGTGGAGCCTGCGGTTTAAT
>JAJRDF010000027.1 GCA_028678555.1 Methanomicrobiales archaeon | reverse complement strand
CGAGAGGATAGTATGAGCCGTGGATTTTCGATGAACCGTGGATCCTCGCGTCAACCCAGAGAGAGGGGGGGCGCCCACGCGGCGGGGGGAACCGCGAGGTTCCCCCCGGGAGCGTCCCCCCAGACGTCGTGTGCAGATTACCGAACAAGCCTCTGAGGGGGCCTGCAACATCGTGGGCGTCAGGCCCCGATGACCTGCAGGTTCGTGAGGCGGAGGGAGGGGATGATGGCATTTCCGACGATGCGCGAATCCGTGCCGATACCCCCCAGGTCCGAGAGGGCATCAAAGAAGTTACCGGCGATCATCGCCTTCCTGACGGGGTCACCGGGAGTCCCGCCCTCCATCCAGGCCGCGTTCTGGCACTCCACCGAGAAGTCGCCGCTCATGGGGTTGGCCGTATGGGCCCCCACCACATCGTGGACATAGAGTGCCCGCTCCCGGGTGATGTCGGACCGCTTCCCGTCCAGCACGAGGACATGCATGCCGATGGAGGGGGAACCGCCGGCTCCCCCCCGCACGGCGCTGCCCGTCGTCTCCTTCCCATAGCGGTACGCCGTCTTCAGGTCATAGGCGAAGGCGAGGAGCGTTCCCTCCCGGACAAAGTCGATCCGCCTTGTGGGGACCCCCTCCGCGTCCCAGGAGGTGGCACCCAGCCCCCGGGCAAAGGGATCGTCCCTGAGGACGAGTGCCGGGTCCATGCACCGGGTGGAGAGCAGGGGGGCGAGGCGGGATCTCCCTGCATGCACGTTGCGCCCCGAGAGGGCAGGAACCACGGTATACGCCAGGAGCTGGGCCACGGCAACAGGAGAGAGGATCACGGGATAGCGCCCGTCCGCGACCGGTTCGCCCCCGGCGGAGTGCACGGCGAGAAACCCGGCCTGCTCCCCCACCCGCACCGGATCGATGTCCCGGAAGGGGGACTGGTCGAACTCCGAGCCGGTGGACTGTCCGCAGATCGCCTCCAGCGAACATCCGCACTCCGTCCGTTCGGCCGTCCGTTCCAGGCCATTGCTGTTGGCAAGGGTGAGGGTGGCCCGGGAGAGGGTGGCCGACCCCGAGGTGATGCTGGCGTCCGGGTGCGCGGCCACCCCTTCCCGCATCCGCCACAGGATCTCCCGGGCGGCATCGGGTGAGGGATCCACTGCCGGGTCGAAGCACGGGGCTTCCCCTGCCAGCGGTGCAGGCCCGGGGAGACCTTTCCACTCCTGCGGGGTGGCCAGGTGTGCTGAATCGACGGCAGCCCTGAGGCAGCGTTCCCAGGCCCCGGGATCGCCGGTGGACGAGACGCCGATACGTTCGCCGGTGATGATCCGGATCCCCATGCCCCAGGACCGGGACTCCTCTGCCCTGTCGATGCGGTCCCGCTGGAGCTCGGCAGAGACACTCCGGCCCTCCGCGAGATAGACCTCCACCTCATCGGCGACCCGTTCCCCGGCCCGGATCACCCGTTCCAGGTCCCCGGCCGAAAAGCCCCTCTCACCCACCACCGGCACCCCCCACCACGGCCCGGTCCAGGAGCATGTGGGGCGCACCGTCGCTCACCGGCACGCTCTGCCCGCCCTTGCCGCAGTAGCCCTGGTGCATGGCCCGGTCCTTCGCAAGGAGGATGATGTCGTGGAGTGTGGCCAGGATCTCGCCGGAGAGGGATACGTCCCGGACGAGCGTTGTCGCGCTGCCCCCCTGGATCCGGTACCCATACTCGGCATTGAACTGGAAGACACCCCGTCCGGGGTCCACCTGGCCGCCCCGGGACCCGATGAGCAGGATGCCCTCCCCGCACTCCTCCAGCACTTCGTCACGGGTGGCATCGCCGTTCTCGATGAAGGTGTTGGACATCCGGACGATGGGGGCATCCCCCTCCATCGCCCGGGCATGGCCGGGGACCCCGTGCCCCAGCGCCGCCATCGTCTCCCGGTTGTGGAGGTAGGCCGCCACTCTTCCCCGGGAGATGATCTCGGTGCGGGACGGGAGGACTCCCTCCGCGTCCATGGGCTCGAACCCGAACTCGGGGAGCGTGGGATCGTCCACGATGGTCAGCGTCTCTGCACCGATCCGTTCCCCCACCTTCCCCTGGAGGACCGATGAACCCTCCAGCACCAGGTCCCCTTCCGAGGCGTGCCCGACGGCCTCGTGGGCAAAGACACCGGCCAGCTCCGGATCCAGCACCGCCCGCAGCCGGCCTCCCTTCGGGACCGGGGCTGCAAGGAGGGCCACCGCCCGTTCCCCGGCCTCCCTCCCCAGGGCCTCCTGGTGACGGAGGTTCAGGCCGGTGAGGGAATGGCGGGACTCCCGGCCCATCTGGACGATCCCGTCCCGCGATGCAACGGCCAGCACCGAGAACCCGGACCTGACCACCCGGTATTCGCCTTCGTTCCCGGAGGAGTCCAGGAAACTCACCTGTTCCGCCCGCTCGGTGTACTGGGCCCGGGTGCTCACCACCCCTTCCACCCGGGCGGCCGCGGCGATGGCCGAGAGGAGACGGGTCTTCTCCTCCAGGGAAACGGTGCGGGGATCCTCCCGGAGGGTCGGGACCGGGAGGAGTCCTGAGAGTGCCGGGGCCAGGTTCACCTTTCGTTCCGTGATCTGTGCGAGAGCCAGCCCCCGTTCCAGCACGGCTTCCCGGGCCTTCGCCGATGCCGGGTCGAAGTGGTCCAGGGATACGACCCCCCAGCCCAGGGGCCCCAGCACCCGGATCACGGAAGAGTCGGAGAAGGAGATGCCGGCCGAGTCGACGACGCCATTGTCGATGTCCACGTGGGTGGAGGCGGACCGGACCCTCCGGATGTCAAAGAAACGGACGCCGGAGGGTTCCATCACACCACGGGCTTGGGAAGGGCAGTGTCCAGGATCTTGGCCGAGGACCGGACGGCCAGGCTCCGGATGCGGGTCAGGAAACCCTCCCGCTGCTCGGCGATGAGGGCGTGGGTCAGGACCTCCTCGATGTTCTCCACCGGTATGATCTCCACCTTGTCCCGGTAGCGTTCCTCGATCAGCACGTCACCCGCGTTGGCCTTGGGGATCAAGACCGTGTGGATCCCCGCCTTTGCCGCCGCCTCGATCTTGTAGGTGACCCCGCCCACGGGGAGCACGTCGCCCCTGACGGAGAGGGACCCGGTCATGGCCAGGTCCTGGTGCACCGGGATCCCCTCGATGGCGCTGATGACGGCGGTCGCCACACTGATGGAGGCCGAATCCCCCTCCGCCCCGTAGGTTCCAATGAACTGGATGTGGATGTCCATCTCCTTGATGTCCTTTCCCGTGAACTTCTTGATGATGGCCGAGACGTTCTTGATGGACTGCTCGGCGATGGACTCCTCTTCCTGGAGCCCGGGCTCCAGCCTCTTCTTGAAGGTACCGGTAGCGATGACCGACCCCTGGTCCTTGTTGATGGCCGGGGTCACCTCGGCCATGATGGGGAGAACCGACCCGCTATCGGTCCCCATCACCGCGAGGCCGTTGACCCGTCCCACTCGGGACCCGTCCACCACCGTCAGCTCGTAGTCCCGGCTCCGGCGGATGTACTCGTCCGAGATCTGCTCCTCGATGGACCGGGCCGTCTCCTTGGCCCGGACCACGTGGGCCGCGGTGGTGACGGCCACCCCTTCCTGCCGGGCCAGGTCCCCAGCCGTCCGGATCAGCCCGCCGATGTCCCGGAGCTTCAGGGTCAGGTGCCCCTTCCGGTTGGACCGTCGCCTCCCTTCCCGGATCAGCTCGCCGATGGCAGCCCGGTCGAAGTGGGGTATCTTCCCGTCCTTCTTCACCTCCTGTGCAATGAACCGGACGAACTTCCGCCGGTTGTCAGGGGTGTCTTCCATGGAGTCCCGGAAATAGACCTCATAGCCGTACCCCCGGATCCGAGAGCGGAGCGCCGGGTTCATGTTCTGGACGGCATCCACGTTCCCGGCTGCTACCATGATGAACCGGCAGGGGACAGGCTCGGTCCTCACCATGGCCCCGCTGGAACGCTCCGACTGGCCGGTGATGGGGAACTCCCCCTCCTGCAGGGAGGTGAGGAGGCTCTGCTGGGACTGGGGTTCCAGCGAGTTGATCTCATCGATGAAGAGCACACCCCCGTGGGAGCGGTGGATGGCCCCTGCCTCTACGCGGTCGTGGGCCGGGGTCTCCAGGCCCCCGGACTGGAACGGGTCATGGCGCACGTCGCCGAGAAGGGCCCCGGCATGGGAGCCGGTGGCATCGATGAAGGGGGCCGTGGCCGTGCTGTCATTGGAGACCAGGAGCTTGGGGACCAGCATGTCTTCCCGGGGTGTCGTGTACCGGAGAGCCATGAAAACGAAGGCGGCGGCGATGATCCCCATCAGCCACTGGTAGGTGATGAAGGAGTAGCCGATGATACCCACCAGGAGGAGCATGAGGAGGGTGTTCCGGGTCTGCATCCGCCTCTTGGCCTCTCCCTTGTGGGCAGCCACGATCTGCTTCCCCCTCCCGGCGGTGACGGTGCGGATGATGGGGTTGTTGTTGTCCTCGCTGTTGGGATATACGAGGATATCCTGCAGTTCCTCCTTGGGCAGCAGCTCGGCCATGGCTTTCGCGAGCATCGACTTTCCGGTACCCGGGGAGCCGATCATCATGACGTGGCGGCGCTGGACGGCCGCCTTCCGGATCACCTCCACCGCGTGGTCCTGCCCGATCACCTGGTCGATGAGCCGCGGGGGGACCTCGATCTCCGAGGAGGTGTCCAGATCGATGCCTCCGAAGACCTCCTCCTCGCCGACGGTCTCACCTGCGGGGACATCCATGGTCGATACTCCACGTTCGGGAAAATCAGTTGTGGTTTTATTATCCCTGATCGTTTAAGTACTTTCAGCTGAGGGAGGATGGGCAGATGAAGGTTGTGGCTACAGAGCGATCGCAGCTCCTGGCGGCACGGATCGCCGGTGCGCTGGGTGCCGGAGTCGCGGAGGCCCGGTTCTCCCGGTTCCCCGACGGGGAACATGCGCTGCAGCGGGGGGCACTGGATGGCGAGACGGTGGTGGTGGGGTCGGTGGTGGACGCCGATTCGCTCGTGCAGCTCCTGCTGCTCATCGACGCCTGCAGGGACTCCGAGATCCGGCTCGTGGTGCCGTACCTGGGATACGCCCGCCAGGACCGGGCCTTCAGGGAAGGGGAGCCGGTCTCGGCCCGGGCCATCGCCGGTGCCCTGGGCCGGGGGGTCTTTCGGGTCGTGACGGTCCACGTCCACAAGGAGACCGTCCTGCCCCACTTCGGTGCCCCGGCCCGGAATGTCACGCTGGAGGCGGCCATCGCCGAATACATCGCTGGTCTGGGCCTCACGGAACCTGCCATCCTGGCCCCGGACCACGGGGCCCTCTCCTTTGCCCGGGCCGTGGCATCACGGGGCGGATGGGAGGCGGAGTACCTGGAGAAGACCCGGATCTCGGGGACAGAAGTGAGGATGGAGGCAAAGAACCTGGATGCCCGGGGCCGGGACATGGTGATGGTGGACGATATCATCTCCACGGGCAACACGCTGATCGCCGCCGCAAAGATGCTGCGGGCCGCGGGTGCAAAGGGGGTCCATGCCGTCGGGGTCCACGGCGTCTTCGTCGGCGGGGCGCTGGATCTCCTGCGGAACGCCGGGATCCGGGAGATCGCCTGCAGCGATACCATTGAATCCGGATCCAGCCGGTTCTCCGCTGCCACAGCCGTCGCGTCCGCCCTCTCCCGATGAAGGTCATTGACGGGTCCCGGCTGGAAGGGGGCGGCCAGCTGGTGCGGATGGCAGTCGCCCTCTCGGCCCTCACCGCCACCCCCATCGAGATCCACGACGTCCGGGCAGGGAGGAAGAAGCCCGGTCTCGCCGCCCAGCACATCGCGGCGGTGAACGCCGTTGCCGGCGTCTGCATCGCCGAATGCACGGGGCTTGCGGTGGGGTCATCCCGTCTTACCTTCTCGCCCGGGGTACCCGGACGGCGGGACCTGCGGGTGGACGTGGGCACCGCCGGATCGATTCCCCTCGTCCTGCAGGCATACCTCCCCGTGGCACTGACATGCGGGGGAACGCTGGTGGTGTCCGGGGGAACCGAGGTGGAGCACGCTCCCACCATCGACTACTTCCGTGAAGTCCATGCAGCGGTGCTGCGGAGCCTGGGGGCCGGCGTGACTGTCGAGATCCGGAGGCGCGGGTACTACCCGCAGGGCGGCGGGGAGGTGGCCGTGCAGGTGGCTCCCTCCCGGCTCCGGCCCCTGGACCTCTCCCCGGGGGACGCACCCCCTGCCTGCGGGATCGTCTCCTGCTCGTCCCACCTCCCCGCCCACGTGGCCGAACGGCAGGCCAGGGCGGCGGAGACGGTGATCCGGGACGGGACCGGCCTCCGCTGCACGGCCCGCTGCGAGCGGCAGGACGGCCCCTCCACGGGCTCATCGTGCACCTCCTGGTCCGGCCCCCGGGGATCCTGTGCCCCGGGTCGCCGGGGCCTCCCTGCCGAGAAGGTGGGGGAGGCAGCGGCCCGTGACCTTGTGGAGGCGGTGCAGAGCGGCGCCCAGGTGGACCGCCACCTCTCGGACCAGCTGCTGGTGTACCTTGCCCTGGCCGGGGGATCCTTCACCGCCCCTGCCCCCACCCTCCATGCCCGCACCATGCACTGGCTCCTGGGGGAGTTCGGGTACCACGTGAAGTGCAGGGAGCATGGCCTTGTGGAGTGGTCCGCATGATCCGGGTCCTGGATGCCTCGGCCTTCTTTGCAGAAATGCCCCTGGAGGGGGTGGTCCTCACTACGCCCTCCGTCGTGGAGGAACTCCGGGATCTCCGGTCCCGGGGCCGGCTGGAAGCGCTCCTGGCCACCGGCCTCCGGGTAGAGTCACCCGGGAAGGGATCCCTCCACCGCGTGGAGGAGGCGGCCGCCCGCACCGGCGATGCCGGTGTCCTCTCCCCGGCCGACCGGGACCTGCTGGCCCTGGCCCTGGAGCGGGAGGGGACGGTGGTCACCGACGATTTTGCCCTGCAGAACGCGGCGCGGGAACTGGGAATCCCGGTCCAGCCAATCCTTCAGCGGAGGGCCCGGAAGGTCCGGTGGAGGTTCCGGTGCCCGGGATGCGGGGCCACGGCCGGCACCCCCGGTTCCTGCCCGGTCTGCGGTGCGAACCGGGAAAGAAGCCATTAAGTAGTTCACCTCCCACGTTTCTCACATGTCTTCCCTCGAGGAGCTGATCCAGCGGGCAAAAGCACTCCACACCGAGGGCCACGGGCCCTCCCAGATCGCGGACGAGCTGAACCTCTCCATGGAGACGGTCACCTGGCTCCTCACCCAGCAGAGGGGGAGGGAGGTGCCCCGTGACGTGCTGATCGACTGGTCCGGGGTCAGCAGCCGGGCCGGCCTCCTGGAGGATCTGGCGGTGCTCATGGCCGACCGGGCCCTGGCCGACGGGGAGAGGATCCCGGACATCAGCGTTGTCGTGGGGATCGCGCTCTCCGGTGTCCCCCTTGCCACCCTGGTGGCCCTCCAGGCCGACGCCCGTCTGGCCGTGTACCACCCGGCCCGGGCCAGCCAGGGGGAGAAGAAGGTGGGATCGGTCAGCGGGAACTTCGCCGGGATCGCGGGCGAGCGGTGCCTGATCGTGGACGACGTGATCACGTCGGGGAAGACCCTGCGGGAGGTGGTGGGGTACCTCCGGGATCACGGGGCTACGCCGGCCGCCATCTGGGTGATCTTTGACAAGCGCGGCGTAAAAGAGGTGGAGGGGGTACCGGTCACCTCGCTCTTCCGGGTCTCCCGGCTGGACTAGTCATCCCTTTTTTTTCTCTCCTTCCCTATTCGAACGCTTTATATAGAAGTTTAAATCCATGTGTAATGACACAGGAGGATATCTGATGCAGCTTACGGGACAACCCGTCATCATTCTGAAGGATAACGTGGAGCGGAACCGGGGGAAGGAGGCCCAGCGCTCCAACATCATGGCCGCGAAGGCCATCGCGGCCGCGGTACGGACCACCCTCGGGCCGAGGGGCATGGACAAGATGCTTCTCTCGTCCACGGGCGACGTGGTGATCACGAACGACGGCGCCACGATCCTCCACGAGATCTCGGTCCAGCACCCGGGCGGCAAGATGGTCGTCGAGGTGGCCGAGACCCAGGACGACGAGGTGGGGGACGGCACCACCACCGCCTGTATCCTGGTCGGCGCCCTGATGGAGCAGGCTGAGAGGATGCTGGAACGGGAGATCCACCCGACGGTGATCGCCCACGGGTACCGGATGGCGATGGAGAAGGCCCTCGAGGTAGTGGAGGGGATGTCCTTCGAAGTGAAGGCCGGCGACCGGAAGATCCTCTGCCAGATCGCTGACACCGCCATGACCGGGAAGTCCATCGAGTCGGTGAAGTCCAAGCTGGACGGGATCGTCGTGGACGCGGTGAAGGCAGTGGCCCAGACCGTGAACGGGAAAATCCTGGTGGACGAGGACGACGTGATGATCAAGAAGCACGTCGGCGAGACCATGGACGACGCGGAGCTGGTCCACGGCATCGTGCTGGACAAGGCCAGGTCCTCAGAGGAGATGCCCCGGAAGGTGGAGAAGTGCCGGGTGGCCCTCATTGCGACGCCTCTTGAGATCACGAAGACCCAGGTGAAGTCCAAGATCAGGATCACCTCGCCGGACCAGCTGGTGGCCTTCGACGAGCAGGAGAAGGAGGCCCTCCGGAAGATGGCCGAGAAGATCTTTGATGCCGGTGCCAACGTGGTCCTCTGCCAGAAGGGAATCTCGGATGCCGTTGCCTACTACCTGGGCAAGCACGGCGTCTTTGCGGTCCAGGACGTCCCGGATGCCGACATGCGCAAGGCGGCCCGGGCCCTGAACGGCCAGGTGGTCCAGAAGCCCGGCGAGCTCACGAAAGCTGCCCTCGGGCAGGCGGAGCTCACCGAGCAGCTGGAGGGCGTGGACATCATCAAGATCTCGGGATGCAAAAACCCGAGGGCCGTCACCATCCTCCTGCGGGGCTCCACCCAGATACTCATCGACGAGCTGGAGCGGGCAGTTTACGATGGCGTCCGGGTGGTCATGGACGCCATGGAGGACGGGAAATACGTGGTGGGCGGCGGTGCCGTCGAGACGGAGATCCTCCTCCGGGTCCGGGAGTATGCCGGGAAGGTGGGCGGCAGGACCCAGATTGCCATCGAGGCGTTCGCCAGCGCCTTTGAGTCCATCCCGGTAACGCTCGCAGAGAGCAGCGGCTTCAACCCCATCGACAAGCTGGTTGAGCTGAAGGCGGCACACAGCAGGAGAAACAAATCGATGGGCCTGAATGTCTATACCGGGAAGGTCGTGGACATGTACAAGCTGGGTGTCTACGAGCCCATGCGGGTGAAGGTGCAGGCCATCCAGTCGGCAACCGAGGCGGCCAGCATGCTGGTCCGGGTCGACGACATGATGATCACCCAGAACCCCCCGACCCCCCCGGGTGGCATGCCGCCGATGGGGTAAGGTTCACCTGCCTCATTTCCCACATCCTGTTTTTCCTGTTTCACCTGAAATCCCCAACCAGGGAAGGATTACCTGAATCATTCCCCCGGACCTGTAACTCCCGATGGGATCAGACCCCCGTCATCCCGCCACGGGATCACCTGCGCCCTCCTCGATACCCTTAATTCTCGCGGCGGCCAAAGGTATACGGGCCATCCCTGCCGGGGTAGTCTAGTCCGGGAAGGCGGCAGCCTCGAAAGCTGCTGGCGCTCTGCGCCTCGGGAGTTCAAATCTCCTCCCCGGCGTCCCCCCCCTTTTGCTTACTTCTTTTCGAGGAAGAACTCTTGTTGAACGGGAGGAGTATACTCCTTTGGAGCGATATCCCGCGGGCCATGCGAGAAATCATGTTTATTGCATAACGGCAGATAGGGCGATAGAAATTCCTCGACAACGAGACGTCTCGTCCCCAAAAAAATCAAAATCGAAACGGAACAACATAGTTGTTCGTGTCATTCGCTGGAGGGCTACCATTGATAGGGAACGGGGGGATGTGAAACAGTGGGTCCACCTTGAACTGTAAAGTAGTCGTCACCCAGTCAGACCAATGTGAACCCTTTTTCTCAGGGCCAAAATCCTTGCAGAAATCGGCAAATCTATTAATCTCTACGCTTTGAGAGGTAACGTATGAAAAAAACAACAACAAAAACAACTCTCAATCAACAAAAGCCCGACCCGCACGCGGAGGAGGTGGACGGGGAAAGCACCGTGCTCGCGAAGATCGCCGAAATGGCGGGACCGTATCGCGCCATGGGCGAGCGGCTCCATGCTATCATCAAAGCCAGCGCGCCAGCCCTCTCGCCGAAAGTCTGGTACGGGATGCCCGCGTATGCCAGGGACGGCAAGGTCGTCTGCTTCTTCCGCGGCGCGATTCTCGGGAAGAACGAGAGGTACATGACGTTCGGCTTCACCGAGGAGGCGAACCTCGACGAAGGCGCCCTGTGGCCGATCGCCTTCGCGCTGAAGGAGTTGACTGCCGCCGAAGAGGCAAGGATCGGCGCGCTCGTGAAGAAAGCGGTGAGCTGAGGACTGATCTCGCCATTTCGGTGCCCGATTGACTTTTTTGCACCCAATAGGTGTCGCTCACTTTACCGCTCACGATGAAGAATCTCCTTACACCGAAAGTACTTGTTGTCATCGGAAAAGAGGCAACGGATGATTCGAGAGAACGAAGAATCTTCCCGAGCTTTCTCATCAATGTCGAAATGATGACCCACACTGA
>JAJRDF010000135.1 GCA_028678555.1 Methanomicrobiales archaeon | reverse complement strand
TGCGGTGAAAACGGTGTCAGAAGAGGAGGCAGAGGCATAAGTCCCATGAAGAAGGAGGGAAAGGTCCTTTCCAATTTTCTGTCGGGTACCACCGGGAGACGAAATAAGAAGACCATTTCCTCTCCGGATCCCGCATTTCCCTTCGCAATGACGGCGCGAAAGGATCCCCGTGAGCTGGAAGAACCGCCGGTACTGCCTGCGTACGCCTACAAAATCCCCGACCAGAACTCCCACCGCAGGTATGCCCCCCCGATGATGACCACCAGGATGAGTGCGATCAGGATAACCCACCAGAACCACTTCATATCCTTGCCTCCCTTCCGAACGTGAGGCAATTGGGTTGGGACAATATTAATCCTGCTGCTCCTGCTACTCCGGGACGGTTTATCGGGATCCCTTACCCGGGAAGATCCCGCGGGGAGTCCTCGCCGCCTGCGAAAAGTGGATTGCGAGCGACTGAATTGAGATTTGTCAATGTTTCAATTTTCAGTGTAATGCGAAATCTATTTACATGCTTCCAACCATCCTTTGGTGCTATGGAAGGCATTGAAGTGAAGGTTCAGAAACGGGCTTTTCCCAGCAAAGGAAGAGTCCGGGTCCATACGAGTCTCCTCGCCGACCTTGCCCTGGAAACGGGGGCGCATGTCGAGGTCGATGGGGGCTCGGGAAAGGCACTGACCCTCGGTGCGTTCGCGGACTCCATGGTTGCCGAGGGGGTCGTCCGGATGGACCCCGAGGACATGAAGAAACTCGGGGTTGAGGAGGGTGCCGTCGTGGTGGTGCGGAGGGCCAAGGGCATCACCGAGAAGGTGAAGAAGGGGACGAAAGAGACCACGGAGAAGGTCACGGAGGGAGCCAAGGACGTCGGCGGCAAGGTCGCGAAAGGTGCCGGTTCGGCTGCTGAATCCGTGAAGAAGGGTGCCGGATCCGCTGCCGAGTCCGTGAAGAAGGGTGCAAGTTCGGCTGCGACAACCGTGAAGAAGACGGTCTCCCCGAAGGATAAGGAGCTCTGAACATCCCGGGCACTGACAGGGGGATCCGTCCCCCCGTGCACGCCCGGGTATCGAGGAAAAGCCATCCCGCGGACGGAAGGTATCCGGATCCCGGGGGCTGGCAGGAGGAAGGAGTTGCATCATGGCATTATGGATTGTTGATCCGGGTCCCACTGAGGGTATGGTCTACCTGTTTCTCTTCATCGTCGCGCTCTTCATCGTGTACCTGATCGCCCGTGTGATGATGAAATCCAGTGTGACCAAGAGCCAGGTGGCTGCGGACCTGGAAAAGGAGAAGCTGAAGGTCATCCAGCAGGACATGGCAGACAAGGCGCTGCCCTTTACGCGCCTCTCCAGCGAGCAGGTGACGGCGCTCCGGACCATCGACCAGGAGAACGAGGTCCTGGGTACGACCATCTACGCAAAGCGCAAAGAGGTGGAAGGGAGGCTGCAGCGACTTGAGAACTACGTCACGCAGGCAAAACTGGACAACATGCTCGTGAAGATCACTCACGAGGAGAAGAAGCGGAGGTAACGAGATGTATCAGGCAGAAACTGGCTATCCCTTTGAACCGGTGGAGAAGCACAGGTGGCGTGACTTTACGGCATGGACGGCCGGGGTGGAGGAGCGGATACCAACCCTGGACAGGAGCCTTGACCGGTATTTCGACGAGTACATGGAGACCATCATCGAGGAATGGGATCTCCTCACCGAGGTTGACCTGGCGAAGCTGGAGGGGCGGCTGAAGAAGATCGCAGGAGAGCTCAACCAGCTGGAGACGGGGCACTCGGCCCTGGCGGAGAGGGCCCGTGCCCTTGATCTCTCCATGAAGGAGCTGGAGGGGCGCCGATGAAGCTCTTCTCAGTCGACAACTACGTCCATGGCTACCTGGACCGGAGAATGGAGATGGTGATCGACGAGTGGAACCTGGCCCGGAAGGGTGATGTGGAGGACTTCTCCAAGAGGATTGAAAACGTGGAGAAGGAACTCCCGCCCATGAAGGAGTACGAGAAGGCCGCATCGGCCAGGCTCACCGGGCTTGAGGAACGGTTCCGGAAGCTGAAGGAGGCGAAGAGATGACGTGGCTTGAGTTTCTCGCCCTTATCCTCCTCGTCGGGATCCTCTTCTTCCTCATCTACTACTACTTCCGGGGAGCGAAAGGGGATATCTCGCTCCGGAAACCGATGGAGAGCCGGATCGATGAGTACCTGGACCGGAGGTTTGAGTCCATCATCCAGGAGTACTCGCTGGTCCGGACCTCCCAGATCCAGGGGTTCAAGGAGCTGAATACCCCGCTCCTGGACGAAAGCGAAGCCCGGGCCCATGCCCTGGAGAAGGCAGAGGCGGACCTCTCTGGCACTCTGGACGACCTGGACAGGCGACTGGATGCCCTTGAGCACGGAGTGGCGGGTACGAAGTAGCGCATGAAGTGGTGGGCAAAAAGTAAGGACAAGAAGCCGGCCGGGCCTGACCTCTACCACGAGCTGAGGGAGGAGATCCCGCGGTTCCGGAAACAGGGAGAGCTCCCTGCCAGGGACGGCGGGAGCTTCTCCAAGTATTTCTGTGATCTCTGCAACTCCACCTTCACGATCCACGAGCTCCGTCAGTGCAGCATCTGTGGCCGGTGGGGCTGCCCCACCTGCTGGACACCGGAGTTTTACATCTGCAACTCCTGTAACGGGATTCTGAAGATCCATCTGCTCCGCGCTCGGGACGAACCATAGCATTTGTTTCCGGGGCATGAATGAACACGGCAGTGACACCCGGTGTCCTGCCCCGCATCCCGTTTCCCACGCGATTCCCGGGTCATTTTCCCATCAGGGCGGTGATATCCGTCCCACTGCGCGCGGACCCGGGATCCTGCGCGCGGGCATATCCCGGGAAAAACCTTTCTCCGCCCCGCGATAGGAAAAAACGGCCCGTACAGTGCGTTTTACTCCGAAGTGTTTATATAGAAAGACGGAGAACCCACTTGCGGTGAATGTATGGCAGATGTTGTTATTGTGGAAGAGAAGGTGAGTATCACGGTGGTGGATGAACGGCTCCGCCAGGTACGGTGGGGTTACTTTGTCCTCTTCGGGATCATCGCCATCATCTTCGGCGCACTTGTCCTCTTCTATCCAGGAATCTCGACAGTGTTCATGGTAGTCCTGGCCGCTGCCCTCCTCCTGGTGTTCGGGCTCTACGGGATCATCAGCGGGTTCATGGCGCCGAAAGGGGAGAAGATGGCGCCCATCGTCCTTGGTATCATCGGTGCCCTGATCGGTGCCGCCGGCCTTGTCTATCCCGCGGCCTTCGGGGTCTCGCTGGTCGTACTCCTGGGCTTCCTGATCCTCCTGATCGGCGGCCTCATGATCGTCTTCAGTATCATTGAGAAGGACCTCCCCCACCGGTGGCTGCTCTTCTTCCTGGGGCTCATCTCGGTGATCTTCGGGATCGCGTTCTTCTACAGCCCGGTCGTTGCCGCAGTCGGTCTCACGATCCTGCTCGCGATCTACTTCATCATCACGGGCGTTGCGAGCATCATCACCGGGTTCCAGATCCGGAGCCTGAAAAAGAAGGCATTCGGGACATCCAAAACTCCCCGATAAACCATCTCTTTTTCCCTGAACGCGGGAAGTCACTCCCCCGCATGTCCTGCCGGTTATGCAGGTGCGACAGGATGAACCCCTTGCGATTCTCCCCGTAGCTCCGGCCCAAGACCTCCTCTCCCGTCCGCCCATCCCCCGGTCTCCCCCGTGGTGATCCCTGAGGAGGACGTCGGGGAAGGTCGACCGCAGACGAACATTTTTATCCCGTAACTGAGCATAAAGTATGGAGATTTTTCCGGGCAGAAGGGTGCGATCTGCCGCAGGAAAAAAAGGGTGAGGCCACCTGTCCCGGTTGTCCCTGCCAGACCCGCGTGGTGCAGGGTCCGGGGCTGCGGGAACCGGGGTGACCTCACCCGTCCCGGCCACATCCCCGGAGAAGCGATCATGGGCGGAACACTCGAGAGATACGCCATCGATGACGTGATGGCATGGCGGTACGGCAACCTCTGCTACTACCTGACCATCGCTGCCCTCTTCCTCACCGCGATGTATGGCTTCCTTATCGGGGACCCCAACCGGGGATACTGGGGCCTGTGTGCGGTCGGCCTCGCCCTCATAC
>JAJRDF010000026.1 GCA_028678555.1 Methanomicrobiales archaeon | reverse complement strand
TTACCCAAACTTCTTCTTCGAGAGTTCCAGGGCTTCGATCGCCGGGAGCTTCTTTCCCGTCAGGAACTCGATGCAGGCCCCGCCACCGGTGGAGATGTGGGTGAACCGGCCGGTGAGGCCCATCTTCTCGATGACGGCAGCAGTGTGGCCGCCGCCCACGACGGAGAACTTCGCCCGGGAGGCGGCCCTCAGGAGCTCGTGGGTTCCGAGAGCAAACTCCGGGTCCTCGAAGACACCGGCCGGCCCGTTGAAGACGACGGTCCCGGATCGTCCGATGCACGCCTCCATCTTTTCGACGGCGCCGGTACCGATGTCCAGCACCGGCAGATCCTTCGGGATATCGGTCACCGGGACCTCGGCCCGCTTTGTTCCTTTCCGGACCGCAACCGTCTCGGGGATCAGGATCTTCCCCGGATAACGGGCCAGGAGGTCCTTCGCCTTCCCGATCTCACCGGTATACTCCAGCTTCTCGATGAGGTGGAGGCAGGGGTCGCCGATCCGGTGGCCGGCGGCTGCGAGAAAGACGTTGGCCACGACGCCGGTGACGATCACCGTGTCCGCGATCTCTGCCTCCAGCACGTGCCGGGCAACCCCGATGGAGTCATCCACCTTGGTCCCGCCCAGGACAAAGCAGACGGGCCGCGGGGCACCCGAGAGGACGCGGGAGAGGTTCGCCACCTCCTTCTCCATGAGGAGACCACCCACGGACCGCATGGCCAGGGGGAGGCCAACCACCGTCGGCTGGGAGCGGTGGGCGGTGCCGAAGGCATCGTTCACGAAGAGGTCTGCCATGGAAGAGAGGACCCTGACCAGGTGGGTCTTGGCCGCCGCCTCGGGAGAGAGCGTCAGGTTCTCCTCGGCGGCGAACCGGACGTTCTCCAGCATGAGAATCCCACCGGGTTTCTCCGCCCGCAGGGCCTCGCGGGCGCAGGCCCCGATGATGTCCTCGACGTAGGTGACCGATTGGCCGAGGAGGTGGGAGAGCTTCTCGGCGTGGGCAGAGAGGGTGGTGAAGTCCTTCTTGCCCGGCCGGCTCTGGTGGGTGAGGATCACGAGCCGGCTTTCCGACAGGTGCCGGATGGTGGGGAGATGCTCCCGGAACCGCTTGTCGTCCAGGATCTCCTTTGACGAGGGATCCATCGGGGAGTTGAGGTCCAGCCGGAGGAGCACCGTCTTCCCCCGGGGATCCACCTGGGCCAGGGTGCCGATTCCGGTCATGGATCCTCCGCCGTCCCGATTCCGGTCATGGATCCCCGCCCCCGTCACCCCTTGGTCCTGGCCTTGATCTTCTTCAGCCGGAAGAGCTCTTCCCGCTCCATCTCGTCCAGCCGCATCTTGATGAAGTCCCGGGCCTCGGTGAGCTCCGGGATCACCTTGAACTCCAGGGCATTGACCCGGCGCTTGGTGGACTCGATCTCGTCCAGCAGCTTCTTCATGGTGGTCTCGATCTCGGCGGACCGGATGATGGCCTCCACCAGGTCCTCGTACGAGGACGCCGTCTCGTCCATGACGGACGTGGTGCCCAGGAGGCCGTAGCCCCGTTCCAGGAGACCCTTCTTGACCTTGGATGAGGAGATCTCGGGGACCACCACACCCATGATGTTCTTGGATTTCAGCTGGATGGTGGGGATCTCCTTCACCGAGAGGGCTGCGGACTTGAGGGCCAGCGTGCCCTCCACGGTGTTGGAGAGGGCGATCATGCCCACCGCCTTCCCGTACTTCTCCTCGAGGGCTCCCCGGGTGGTCTTGGCCTCGTCCAGCACCTTGAAGAACTCCAGGATCAGGCCGTCCCGCTTCATCTTCAGGATGTTGTAGCCCCGCTCAGAGAGCCGGATCTTCCGCTTCAGGTTGATCAGCTCGGACCGCGTGGGTTTCACGTCGCGGAGCGCCATTTCCGTTACCTCGCGGCCGCCTTCTCAGGCGCCGCTCCCTTCTGTCCCCGGAACTTGGGGTGGTACTTCTCGATGAGGGCCCGGTCGATCCGCACCAGCTGCTCCACGGGCAGCGTGGCCAGGAGATCCCAGCCCAGGTCCAGCGTCTGCTGGATGGACCGGTCCTCGTTCTGCCCCTGCCGGACGAACCGGTCCTCGAAGAGATCGGCGAACTCGAGGAACATCCGGTCCCGCTCGGAGAGGGCGTCCTTCCCCACGATGGCCACGAGGCCCCGCAGGTCGTTCCCTTCCGCGTAGGCGGCGTAGCACTGGTCCGAGACCTTCTTGTGGTCCTCCCGGGTGTGCTTGGCGCCGATCCCCAGGTTCATGAGCCGCGAGAGGGAGGGGAGCACGTTGATGGGCGGGTAGATGCCCTTCCGGTGCAGCTCCCGGGAGACCACCAGCTGCCCCTCGGTGATGTAGCCCGAGAGGTCCGGGATCGGGTGGGTGATATCGTCACCCGGCATGGTGAGGATGGGGAACTGGGTGATGGACCCCTTCACGCCGTGGATGATCCCGGCACGCTCGTAGATCGACGCGAGATCCGTGTACATGTAGCCGGGGTAGCCCCGCCGCCCCGGCACCTCCTCACGGGCGGCACCGATCTGCCGCAGCGCCTCGCAGTAGTTGGTCATGTCCGTGAGGATGACAAGGACATGCATCCCCAGGTCAAAGGCCAGGTACTCGGCGGTGGTGAGGGCAAGACGCGGGGTGATGATCCGCTCGACGGCCGGGTCGTCTGCCAGGTTCAGGAAGACGACAGCCCGCTCCAGCGCTCCCGTCCGCTCGAAGTCGGCCATGAAATGGTTGGCCTCCTCCTTCGTGATGCCCATCGCGGCGAAGACGACGGCGAACTGCTCTTTCGACCCCAGGACCTTCGCCTGCCGGGCGATCTGGAGGGCAATGTCGTTGTGGGGCAGGCCGGCGCCCGAGAAGATCGGGAGCTTCTGGCCCCGTACGAGCGTGTTCATCCCGTCGATCGTGGAGATCCCGGTCTGGATGAACTCCTCGGGGGAGTGGCGGGCATACGGGTTGATGGCGGCGCCGGTGATGTCCAGCCGTTTCTCGGGGACGATCTCGGGGCCGCCGTCGATGGGCTTGCCACCGCCGGAGAGGATCCGGCCCAGCATCTCCTTCCCGACGGGCATCTTGATCGTCTCACCGGTGAACCGCACGCCGCTGTCGCGACCGATCCCGGCGGTGGTCTCAAAGACCTGCACGACCACGATCTCGTCGGAGGTGTCCAGCACCTGGCCGCGCTTCACCGAGCCGTCCCAGAGCACGATGTTCACGAGCTCAGCGAAGCCCACAGGCTCCGTCTTCTCGACGAAGAGGAGCGGCCCGGCGATCTGGTTGATGGTCCGGTATTCCTTCATGTTCCCGACCTCAGTGCATTGACCTCGGTATCCATCTGGTCCAGGATCTTCGCGAGCGCCGGCTTGTAGTCCTTGATGAATTTGATCTGCGGCAGCTCGTTCTTGGACGGGACCGCCATGATCTGGGCCGGGAGTGCCCCTGCCACCTGGGCAGCATAGGCCAGATCCGAGAACTTCTTGATCGCCTTCATCATCTCGTACTGCTTCGTCATGTCGCAGTAGGTGTCCACGGCATCGTAGGCATTCTGCTGCAGGAATACCTCCCGGATCATCCGGGCCACCTCGATGGTGATCTGCTGCTCCTCGGGGAGGGCGTCCGAGCCCACCAGCTGCACGATCTCCTGCAGCTCCGACTCCTTCTGGAGCACCTCCATCGCCCACGCCCGGAGCTTGTTCCAGTCGGGTGAGACGTGCTGGTCGTACCAGTCATGCAGGATATCCAGGTACAGGGAGTAGGAGTTCAGCCAGTTGATGGCCGGGAAGTGGCGCCGCTGGGAGAGCTTGGCATCCAGCGCCCAGAAGACCTTGACGATGCGGAGCGTGTTCTGGGTGACGGGCTCCGAGAAGTCCCCGCCGGGCGGAGATACGGCCCCGATGACCGAGACCGATCCCAGGCCCCCTGACAGGACCTTCGCCCGTCCGGCCCGCTCGTAGAACTCCGAGAGGCGTGCCGCCAGGTACGCGGGGTAGCCCTCTTCGCCCGGCATCTCTTCCAGCCGGGAGGAGATCTCGCGCATGGCCTCAGCCCACCGGGAGGTGGAGTCGGCCATCAGCGAGACGTCGTAGCCCATGTCCCGGAAGTACTCGGCGATGGTGATACCGGTATACACAGACGCCTCCCGGGCTGCCACCGGCATGTTGCTCGTGTTCGCGATGAGACACGTCCGCTCCATGAGCGGCTTCCCCGACTTCGGGTCCGTCAGGTGCGGAAACTCGGTGAGCACCTCCGTCATCTCGTTCCCCCGCTCACCGCACCCGATGTAGACCACGATCTCGGCATCCGACCACTTGGCCAGCTGCTGCTGGGTCACGGTCTTCCCGCTGCCGAAGGGGCCGGGAATGGCCGCCGTCCCGCCCTTCGCGATGGGGAACAGGCCGTCCAGGATCCGCTGCCCGGTGAGGAGCGGGATGTCCGGGTTCAGTTTCTCAACGACGGGCCGGGGCACCCGGACCGGCCACCGCTGCATCATCGTGAGCTTCGTGCCGTCGTCCAGGGTCGCAACCACGTCTTCGACAGTGAAGGATCCTGCCCGGATCTCCTTCACGGTACCGCCCTTCATGTTCGGGGGCACCATGACCCGGTGGACGATGTTCGTCTCCTGCACCTCGCCGATGATGGTCCCCGGGCCCACTCTGTCACCGGCCTTCACGACCGGCGTGAACTCCCACTTCTTCCCCCGGTCCAGGCCGGGAGCCGATACGCCCCGCTGGATGAAGTTCCCCATCTTGTCCACGAGCACCACGAGCGGCCGCTGGATCCCGTCATAGATGCTCTTCAGGAGGCCGGGCCCCAGCTCCACGGCCAGGGAAAGCCCGGTGTTCTCCACGGGTTCGCCAGGCCGGATACCCGAGGTATCCTCGTACACCTGGATGATCACCTGGTCGCCCTTGATCTTGATGACCTCGCCCATCAGCGCTTCTTTTCCCACCTTCACCACGTCATACATGTGGGCATCCAGGCCGACGGCGGTCACCACAGGCCCTGAAATCCGCTTCAGGACGCCGGTACCGGAACGTTTCGTCATGCTGTCTTTCACTTCCACAGGTCCACCCCCACCGATCGCTTGATTCGCTCCCTCATGGACAGCCCCCCTTCCTGGGCCCCGATGGTGATCACCGTGGGCCGGATGGAGTTCTCCAGCGTGCTCCTGGTGCGTGCCGGGAGACGTTCCATGTCCCGTGCGTACATGACAAGGATCCCCACATCCGGGTCCTCCATGACCGTACTCACAGACCTTTTCAGGTTCTCCTCGTCCTCTGCATCGTATATTTTCCTGATGCCGGCGAGCCGGAAGCCCACCACGAACTCGCTCCCGCCAATCACTGCAATCTCCATTTACATCACCAGGTAGTTCCGGATCTGCTCCGTTGACAGGCCTGCCTGCTTGCCCCTCGTGATCGCCCGGAGGTTCGTAATCTCCTGCTTCTTCCGCTCGATATAGGCAAGGATCGGCCAGATAGAGAAGGAATGGTACCTGGCCATCATCTCGAGCCTTGAGTACTGCATGAGGGTGAGCGCATTTTCGATTTCATGCAGCGCCCCCGGTACGAGACCATTCTTCTGCCGGAACCTGCCGAGGAGGGAGATCAGTTCCCGGTTCTTCAGCTGCGCTGTGAGCGAGTCGAAGAACGCATCCGTCGAGGAGGTCTCGTGGAGGCGCACCAGCTCTTCCACCGTGAAGGTTCCCCCGGGAATGAAGAACGTCACAACCTCGCCCTTCGCGCCGTTGACACGGAGCCGGAAGAGGATCTGGAGGTTGCGGATGTCAATCTCGAGCCGCAGGAACTCCAGGAACTCCTTCCCCCCCTTGATCCCTGCACCGGTCTCATCCAGGATATCGTGGTAGAACTGCTTGTACAGCTCGTTCTCCAGAAACGAGAATGAGCCGCTCTCTGTGGCCCTCGGGAGTTCCCTCGCCAGTACCGGGTAGAGGCGCCAGCGCTTCAGGCTCTCCAGGACCTTCCCGGGTTCGGCACAGGTGATGATCTTGTCCAGGTAGTCACGGTCCAGCTCCCCTGCAGGGATGAGCACCTCCTTGATCTTCCCGGGCGGAAGGCCCTGTGCCTTCCCCCGCAGGATAGCGAGGACGTTCTGGATATCCCAGCGCCTGAGATAGCTTTCCGTCATCTCCCTGAGTCCCTCAGGCATGATCTCAAGGACCTTCTGGTAGGTCTTGGCCAGGTTCCAGGAAAGGGCGACCTCGATCAGGTCGATCCCCCGGAAGGAGTGGGAGAGCTCGTCGATCTCCCGCTTGTACTCGGTCTCCTGGATCAGCCGGATGATCTCGGGGAGTGACATCTGGAGCATCCGCAGGTACTCCTCCTGCGGGATCAGCTTCATCCGCCTTACCCGGAACCGGGTGCAGACGTAGAGGTACGGGGCTGACCCGACTATTGCGGACATGCACACCCCTTCATGTGAACAGGAGGTCCGAGGCCGCCTTCAGTTCCTTCTCCCAGATCCCGTCCAGGAAGGTGCGGTAGGTGAGATCGATCTTCACGTTCCCGTCGGCGCTGTCCACCACCACTCCCCCGTCGATCTCAACCGGCGGCCCGATGCGGTATTCGGAGAGCGCCGGGCTCGCTGCGATCAGGTCCTTCACCACCTTCACATCCTGGGCACGGCAGGTCACGACCCCCGTGCGGATCTCCTGTGCCGCCTGCTGCAGCAGCTTCTCGAGAATTTGCCGGTGGACCTGCTCCGGGAGCCCGAGGATGGCATGGAGGGCTGTGGCATACACCTGATCCAGAACCTCCTTCTGAGCGTTTAAGAGCGCCCGCTTCACCCCAAGGTTCGCGGACGCCAGCTCCAGATCCTCCGTCCTCTGGATCACCCGGGAGATCTCCCCGTCTGCCTCCTTTCTTCTCTCATCGACACGCTGCTGTGCACCATCCTGGATCTGCCGCTCTTCGGCCGCAGAGGCGGCGCTGATGGCGTCCCTCTCCCTCTCACCCTTCCGCTGGATATCCTCGATGACACTTTCCAGTCCCATCGCTGGCTCCTCTCAGAGGATGAGCAGGAGACCGACGACGAGACCGAAGATGACGATCGTCTCGGGGATGATGGTGAGCACCAGCACCGAGCCGAAGAGATCCTTGTTCTCTGCGACGGCACCCACCGCGGCCGAACCAATGGAGAGCTCAGCCCACGCGGAGGCGAGGCCCGTGCCGACGATGGCGATGGACGCGGCGAGAGCCTTCATTCCGAGCTGCGATGCTTCGACTGCCTCAACAGACATTACAACTTGTGTTGCGGTAACTGCGTCAACCATAGTTTAATCCTCCGTAAATCTCCGAATCGTACCGAATGGATTGAATTTTTCGCCTCCACCCTTGTAGAACTTGGTGAAGAATTCGACATACTGCAGACGGAGGGACTGGAGAGCCCCCCCGACAAGGCCGAGCGCCGTGTTCAAGAGGTGCCCGGCAAGGAACACCACAATACCCAACAGGATGAAGAAGATGCTCCCCACCGAGAAATTCTCGATGTTGGGCTCTATCAGCATCCCGATGGAAACAAAGTTGATCACCACCGCGATCGCCACGGAAGAGAGACCTATGGCCACGATACGGGCATAGGACATCGTGTGGCTGATGATGGTGGGGAATTCGGTCAGTTCCAGTGCAGATTCCGATGCGATGGCCACAACCCCGAGAATGAGCAGGGCCAGCCCCACGAAGCCCGTGATCGTGAGCCCCGCGACCACCACCGGAGCGCCGGTGAGATCCGGCATCACCGGGATGGCGACTATTGACCAGATCAGGATCAGGAGCCCCCACATCGATGCAATCCACCCCAGCTGGGGGATCGCCCCGCGGATCCCGTGGTGCCTGCCATGGTTGATGGCACCCAGGATCCGGCCGAGTGTGATATGGAGAATCCCGATCCAGATGGACAGGACCAGGAGCTCGATGACCATGGGACCATGCCCTGCCTCTTCCCCTCCCATGCTCAGGTGCCGGGAATAGAGCACCGGTTCCCACGGAAGCTTGAACCCGAAGAACTCCGAGAAGAGGAGCCCGAAGAAGATGCTCGCGATGGCCCCGTTCCTCATGACCTTCAGGAGTGCCTGCCCCTCCCCCGCGGGAATGATCTTCCGCAGCCCGAGACTCGCGGCCAGCAGGATCAGCCCGTACCCCACGTCACCCAGGATCAGCCCGAAGAAGATCGGGAAGATGATGGCAACGAGGAGGGTCGGATCCAGCTCGTCGTACCGGGGGCGGGCATAGGTGTCCATCAGGAGCTGCGTGGGCCGTGCAAAGACGGGGTTGTCGTACTCGACGGGAGCCGGGACGGGATGATGCGGGTCCTCCTGGACTTCGGTGACCAGGGCTTTTCCCTCGGTCGCCAGCGAGAGTCCCGCCTTCACCCGTTCCACCTCTTTCACCGGCACCCAGCCCTCTACGAGAAATGCCTGATCGGTTGTCGCGAAACGGAGCGGCGCCTCCGCCTGCTCCAGGTCGCTCTTCAGGTACTCGTCGCAGGTGGCCAGGAACTGGGCCTGCTGCTCCTTCAGGGCAGCGATTCTCTGGTCGATCTGGCCCATCTCCTCCTTCAGCGTGGCGAGCTTGCCCTGATTCTCTGCCAGGAGTGCCTCCGGAAGACCCGCTCCCTTCGGCACCGGGATCGGCACGAACCGGGCTTCCTGCAGGATGGGATCCACCGCGGCTTTGTGCTCAAGCGGCACGAAGAGCGCGATGAAATTTCCCTGCGGGGACGGGGTGAAGATCTTCTCGTGGGGTACCGGTATCTCCACGTCCCTCCCTATCCGCCCGGTGTAGACCGCCAGGGTCTCGTAGCCCCGGTAGGAGTCGAAGTCGACAGGGGCGCCGGCAAAGGGTGCCAGTTCCCGCACCTGCTGCTCCAGATCCCGCATGGTCGCTTCGATGGATGCCCGCCGGGACATCAGCGCATCGGTTTCGTTGCCGACCGCCGCGATGTCGCGGTCGATGGTCTCCCGGAGTTCCAGCACCCGTTTCCTGGTCGCCGGCGTGATCTCCCCGGGATGGATCCCGAAGGTGGACTCCATGGTCCGGACCCTGACCAGCTTGGCCGAGACCTCGCTCGCCGATCCCAGCGGCGGCCCGATGGATACCCCCTCCATCTTCTCGCCCTCCTTCTCCACGTAGTCCCGGATGTGGAATACGCGATGGGAATAGAGTTCCCGGATCACGGTCTCCATCCGCTCACGGGAGGCCACGATCAGGAGGTGGGTCATCGGCTCAGGCCGGAACATGGAGCTGCTCCCTGAACCGTTTCACGAGAAAGGCCACGGAACGATCCAGATTGGATTTCCCCCTGTTTTTGAGGGCGGTGGCGTGCTCCTCGCCCTTCCGCTGGATGGCTTCCCGCTTCCGGCCGATCTCACTCCGGGCCTCTGCGAGGCGTTTTTTCTTGAACTCCTCAATCTCTGCTTCTGCCCTGATGACCCTGTTATCGGCTTCCAGCCGTGCAGAAGCGATCCGCTTCTCTTTCGCGGCCTTCGCCTCGCTGATCATCGCGGTATACCCTTGTTCGGTGTCCTTGATACGTTTCAGAACCTCAACCTTCATTCAACCCTCCCACAACTCATCGAACATAAAGTATTGGAGAAAGGTACCCTTATATTAGTTGTGAAATGTGACCCGTCCCGCCTTATCCATGGAGGATCTCAATATCGATATCAGGGGGGACATGCTCCAGATCGACAGCCCCGTCCATGCCGCGGAGCGAAATTCCCGCCAGTTCCTCTGATGAACAGATCAGGTGCTGTTCCGGATGGGTCCCCCGCTGGATGGCGCACGATAGGAGTACCCGGGGGGCAACACTGACTACATGGCGGAGGCGCCGGGAGCCCGGGTGGCCTCGGGGCAGCACAATCAGCGGTACGTGGTGGTCCCGCACAAGCCGGAGGAGGAGGAGGGCCGGTTCCAGCGGTCCCCCTTCAGGTGCGGAGACCACCACCAGGTCATCCGGTTCCACGGACTGGACAATCTCACCCTGGCAGTCCTCCAGAAAAAGGATGAAGCACTCCCGGGCAGGGGCTGCCAGAAGAAAAGAGGAGCGTCCCCGGACCAGGAGAACCCCGTCGCCGGGGCAATACTTCATCCTTCGGCCACGTTCTCAGACTGGCAGCTGGGGCACATGGGGTGCTTGCCCACGCCCTTGAACTTCTCCCCGCACTCCTTGCACTTGTAGTCCTTGCCCTTCACCCTCTCTTTGTATTCCACGTCCATCGGTCCGCCGACAGAGCACATCTCTCGCACCTCAGGGAGACATACGCGCCCGGCGTCTTAACGGTATCGCGGGATGCTCCTTTCAGATCGTGATACCTGCGAGGGCCAGGGCCACGAGGAGGAGGGCTCCCGGAAGACCCCCGAAGGCACAGACAAGCACGGTGCCTACCGTGATGGGGATGTCCGGAGCACCGAACCAGGACATGACACCGAGCAGGTTGATGACAAAGAGTGCCACCAGTCCCACGATGGCGTTGATCAGCAGGAAAACGGCTTTTTTCAGCAGGAAGTAGATCACCGCTGCCATCACCACCGCGAACAGGATGGCCACGATAATCTCAATCATGCTCAGGAGATGGGCAGGCAGGATATATGGGCATTCCGGTAGAGGCTGACAGAAGGCTGCTCCGCCGCCCCCGCCGCCCCACATGGAGCAGATACGGTTTTCATGGTTTGACGAAAGTTGGTGGTATCCAATGGGTGTGTACTACCGGGACGCTCTCGGGGGCTCCGCTGCGGCTCCGCCCCCGCCGCGTGGGCACCCCCCGTCAGTATTCCGGGATTGGGGATCTTTCCGGATACAACCGATATGGAGAGACTATCCTCTCGCCAGGGGGGGCCGGGAGGGGGT
>JAJRDF010000134.1 GCA_028678555.1 Methanomicrobiales archaeon | reverse complement strand
AGAATTAACAAAACAGGGGAAAACGGGGAATTGTTCAACAGATCTGCAACGCGGAGGGGTGCATCTGAAGAGCAGGGGTGAGTGAAGCCTGGCCGCGCTCCCTGAACTGGAAGTTTTTTCCCCTCGCTCCTCCCATCATCTCCCCATGCGGACCAACCGGCACCAGTACTTCCTTGACCTCGCCCACCGCTGCGCCCACCAGGGGACCTGCCTGCGGCGCAACTTCGGCGCCATCATCGTGGACGAGTTCAATACCATCGTCTCCACGGGTTATACCGGCGCCCCCCGGAAGCAGCTGGACTGCACCGAGATCAAGAAGTGCTGGCGGCTGGAGCACAGGATCCCCTCAGGTTCCCACTACGAGAAGTGCCGGAGCGTGCACGCCGAGATGAACGCCCTGCTCCAGGCAGGGAAGCATGCCCGGAACTGCACCCTGTACCTGGCCGGCTACGAGGTGGAGAACGAGAAGACCACCGATATCTGGCCCTGCTACCTCTGCTCGAAGATGATCGTGAACGCAGGGATCCGGACGATCATCATGCGGACCGGCGACGGCCAGTACCGGGAGATGGACCCGGTCCACCTGTACCAGATGCGGAGCCGGGAGTCGATGAACGAGGGGCAGGGCTGAGCACCCGCTCCCGATTTCCGTTCCCAGCCCCGTATACCCCCCCTCACCTCGGTTTCAGCCGCCGGTACTCCTCTTCTGACCATCCTCTCACTACAGCCCGTGACCAGATATCGCCGTAATCCGACGGCAACCGATCACTATTTCGGGCATGGGAGGCAAGCTACCGGTACCGTGAAGACCCCGTTCCACGTCATGCTCATCCCCACCCTGGGCTGCCCGGCCCGGTGCCGCTACTGCTGGTCATCGGAGGAGGGATCGCCGGTGATGAGCATCGACACCGTCAGGGAAACGGTGGAGTGGCTGAAGGGTTTCCAGGACCGGCCGGTGACTGTCACCTTCCACGGCGGGGAGCCCCTGCTCGCCGGCGCGGACTTCTACCGGCAGGCCCTGCCCCTGATCGCTGAGGGGCTGCGCCACCTGACGCCGGCCTTTGCCATGCAGTCCAACCTCTGGAAGCTGACACCGGAACTGGCAGATATCCTGGCAGAGTACCATGTCCCCATCGGGACGAGCATCGACGGTCCGCCGGAGATCAATGATGCCCAGCGGGGGGAGGGCTACTTTGACCGGACCATGAAGGGGTATGAGATCGCGAAGGCCCACGGACTCCGGGTCAGCTTCATCTGCACCTTCACCTCCCGGTCCGTGAAGGAGCGGGACGCCATCTACCGGTTCTTCCGGGAGAGGGGGTTCACCATGAAACTCCACCCCGCACTCCCCTCGCTCCGGGACCGGAACCCGGATCAATGGGCACTAGACCCGGTGGAGTACGGGGACCTGCTGGTCTTCCTCCTGGACAGGAGCCTGGATGACCTGGACGGGATCGAGGTGATGAACATCACCGATCTGGTGAAGTGCGTCTTCATTCGGCGGGGGACCGTCTGTACCTTTGCCGACTGCATGGGCACGACGTATGCGGTGGGACCGGACGGGTCCATCTACCCCTGCTACCGGTTCGTGGGCATGGAGCAGTACGCCATGGGCAGCGTGAGGGACAGGCCCACCCGGACGGATCTGGACAACTCCCCTGCCGGGAAGCTCTTTGCCCGGTACCGGGAGCACGTGGACCAGGCCTGCAGGGAGTGCGCCCACCTCCGCTACTGCCGGGGCGGGTGTCCCTACAATGCCCTCGTGCCGTCACGGGGTGAGATCCAGGGCGTGGACCCCATGTGCCCGGCCTACCGCCGGATCTTTGACGAGATCACGGAGCGGCTGAACCGGGAGATGATGGGGGCCTGCGTTCTTGACATGGGTGGCCCCCGACCGGCCACCAAAGGGACGCGGCCGGGCATCATGGCCCTGATGCGCAGGATCGTCTCCCGCTGACGAAGAACGGCTGCCGGCCCCGGCTGCAATGCCCGATCTGTTTCCCTGTCCCTCCCCCTGCGGAGGCTTTATCCTCTCCCCGACTCCCACGTTCCCCCATGGAGATCACGCCCCGGGTCCACCGGATCGATAAGATGCGGGGGAACTGCTACCTCATTGCCCGTGACGGCCTGGTGCTGATCGATACAGGCCTTCCCCGGACCGCAGGACGTATCTCTGCATGCATCGCACGCACCCTGCACCGCTCCGTCACCGATCTCCACACCATCATCCTGACCCACTACCACATGGACCACGTGGGGAATGTCCCGGCTCTTGTGAGGGCGACCGGGGCCCAGGTGGTGATTCACGAGGGGGACGCCCCGTACCTTTCTGGCGAGAAATCCATGCCCCTCCCGTCGTGGCCGCGCTCCCTCCTGATCCGGATGGTGAAACCGTTCCTGGGCTGGAGCCCGGTCCGGCCCGATATCCTCCTCCGGGACGGTGATACCATTGCAGGCCTCACCTGCATCCATACCCCCGGCCATACACCGGGGAGCATCTGCCTCTTTGATCCGGAAGAGAAGGTGCTCTTCTCGGGGGACACGCTCCTCACGGAGAGAGGGAGGATCCAGGGCCCTTCGGAACGGTCCTCTGCCCGCCAGGAAGAGGCGACCAGGTCCCTGGCACGGATCGCCTCCCTGGACTTTGAAATCCTCCTCCCTGGCCATGGCGAGCCGGTGGGGCCGGAGGCATCGGCCCGGCTCCGGGAGTTCCTGGCCCCGGCACAGGGCCGGTGAGAGTGCGACTGCAGGCGGGGTGCAATCCGGTCCTCCTCTCCGCGGTGAGAGAAATTGCGGCAGATACCCGGCGCCGGGCCCGGCTCTCTTATATATCATTCCAGCTGACCCCTATGGCACGATGACGATGCTTCCTATCAACGGAGCCGGGAAGGCTGCCTGGAGGGGCCTCATCCTCGGCGTGGGCCTCATCCTCATCCTGGCGGCCATGCCCGCTGCGGTGGATGCCGCAACAAGGGATCCGACGGTTACCATCAGCTCCTTTGAGGTCACACCGGCTATCCTCCTGCCCGGTGATCAGGGGACCATCACGATCACCATCACCAACACGGCAACGGAGTCAAGTGAGACCGAATCCCTGGTGGACACCACCGGGGCGGGCACCACCACCACCTCAACGACAAAGGACATCCCCGTGCTCGTGGAGTCCGTGTACGTGTACGGGAACGGGATGGAGGTTCTTGAAGGCAACTTCCAGCATGTCGGCGCCCTCGGGCCCGGCCAGTCCATCCCGCTCACCATCCTGGTCAGGGCCCCTGCCCAGACAGGGCTTTACTTCCCAGAAGTCTGGATACGCATCCCTGACGGTACCAGCGTGAAGTACCCCATCCCGGTCAATGTAAACTCGCCGGTCGGGATCCAGAAACAGGCGATCCTCATCCTGGAGAGTCACCTCCCGGATTCCGTGAATCCGGGCGATGAAGTACCGGTCGCCCTCACGATCAGGAATGACGGGCAGCTCCTTGCGGACGAGGTCACGCTCAGAGTTGGCAACTTCAGCACCTGGATTGCACCCAGGGATACCGATCTCCACCACATCGGCACCATCCCGGCCGGCGCCGAGAAGACCCAGGTGATCACCCTCCTCTCTGACAGGCAGACGACACCCGGCCTGATCCAGGTCCCGGTCACCCTCCAGTACAGCGCGGTGGACGGGTCCATCCACCGGGATACCACCTCCATCAACGTCGTCATGAAGGGGAAGAGCGAGCTGGGCTTCGTGTCGGTGGATACCAATCCCCAGCGGCTCAGCGAACATACGCCGTTTGACCTCACGGTACGGATTGAGAATACCGGCACCGGGGAGGCAAAGGCGGTCTCTGCCAGGATCGACCTCTCATCGGAGGGCACAAAGGAAGCATTCATCGGGAAGATCAAGCCCGGTAACGATGCACCTGCCCTGTTCATCCTCGAAGGCCTGGGGGCAGGAACATACCCCTACAACATCACGATCAGCTACACCGATGACCTTGGGGCACATGTGGTGGAGAGGCAGCTTTCCCTGAGGGTACCTCCCACGGATCATTCCGTGACCATCCTCCTCGGGATTCTTGGCCTGGCCGTCCTGGGCTTCTGCATCTACCGGTACTGGTACATCCCGAGAAAGAACGGGAGCGGTGCCCTCCCATGGGTAAAAAAGAACTGAAGGTCGCCTTCCTGCTCTCCCTGCGGTCGCTCCAGCGGGGGAGCAGGACGAG
>JAJRDF010000001.1 GCA_028678555.1 Methanomicrobiales archaeon | reverse complement strand
CAGAGGCGGGGATCCGGACTCCCCTGCCCACCTTGATGATCCGCAGCCAGCGCTTCTGGATCCAGGACCGGACCGTGTGATCAGAGACCTTCAGCTTCTCTGCCACTTCGGCAATGGTGAAGAGCGGCTCGTCCAGGTCAAACTCCTCTTCCGTAGTCATCTCTACCGGTATCGTATTCGCCCATCATACTTAATAATAGCACTAGATGGTACTCAGTTTCAATAAAATACATCAAAATAGTATGAAACATATTGAATTACATTAAATTGTATTTTAATAACTTATAGTATAACCAGATATGACTTAATATTAATAAATACTCAACTTTTCGCCCTTTCAGGAAGATAACCTTAATTGGGGCCCCCGGCCAATGGGAAGAGCAGGAAGAGACATCCCATACCCGGTGGGATCCCTGCCGGGTGATGGATGTATTCCTGGAACATGGTGCGTATTCAGCTCCCCCCGGGGAGATAACCGAGGACTCCGTATGGTGAAGAAGAAAGTGGAGAGGCGGGTTGCAGAGCCGGTGAAACAGGAGACGAAGGGCATGAGGCCGCCCGCGGCAAAGGGTGCGGTCGGGATGAGGGACCCAAAGGCCGTGGACTCCCTGATCCGGGGCCTGAGTGACAAGGACGAGGCAGGCCGTTCCCAGGCCGCCCGTGCCCTGGGCGAGCTGCGGGACCCGAAGGCGGTGGACCCGCTGATCAAGGCGCTGGGCGACCGGCACAAGCTGGTCCGGGCCGAGGCCGCCGAGGCCCTGGGGAGGATTGGGGATCCCATGGCGGTGGACCACCTGATCCGGGCCCTGAAGGACGAGAACGGCAGGGTCAGGGGAGCCGCTGCCCGTGCCATGGGGGAGATCGGGGATCCCCGTGCCCTCTATGCCCTGGTGGCCGCCCTCCGGGACCGGGACGAGGACGTGAGGGGCGAGGCGGCGCGGGCCCTCGGGAAGCTGGGGGACGACCGGGCCCTGGAGCCACTGATCACCGCGCTCTCTGACGAGGACACCTATGTGCGGTGCTATGCCACCATTGCCCTCGGGACCATCGGGGAGGCAGCTCTCGACTCCCTGATCCAGGCACTCCGGAGCGAGTACGAGGACGTGCGGGAGCGGGCTGCCCACACCCTGGCCGGCATGAAGGGCCGGGCCGTGGATGCCCTGATCCGGGGATTCCGCGACGAGGACTGGGAGATCCGGAAGGAGGTCCAGCGGATCCTTGTCACCATCAAGGGACCCGCAGTCGAGCCCCTGGTGGCGGCGATGGAGGCGGGGGACTGGGAGGTCCAGCGGCAGGTGGCGGCCACGCTGGAGAAGATCGGGGATGAGCGGGCGGTCCCGGCTCTCGCCGAGGTGCTCCGGAAGGTGCCGTGGGCCGGCCAGAAGGAGATCGTCCGGATTCTGAAGTCCTTCGGCTGGAGCCCGCTCTCCGACGAGGAGCGGGCCTACTTCCTCCTCTCCAGCGGCTCCTGGGACGAGCTGGAGGGGCTGGGCGAGGATGCAGTGGAGGCCCTGGCAGGAGCGCTGCGGGACCCGGACCGGTTCGTGAAGCGGAAGGCGGCCGAGCTGCTCGGCCGGATCCGTTCCGCGTCCGCCGTCGCCCACCTGATCGATGCCACCTCTGCCGAGGATCCCTTCCTCCGGTGCCGGGCCATCGAGGCACTGGGGAAGATCGGTGACCGGAGCGCGGTGCCCGCGGTCCTGGCCGCCGTCGCCGGGAACGACGGCTGGGTCCGGTCCTACGGTGCCGATGCCCTGGGGAAGATCGGGGACGGGAGGGCGGTGGAGGCGATGCTCTCCCTCCTCAAGTCACCTGAGGCAGGCATGGGGAAGGAGGAGGCCAAGTCCCTCATCGGGATCGGGAAACCGGCCATCAAGCCCCTGATCCATTCCCTGAAGGACAGCGACGGCCGGATCCGGGAGTCTGCCCGCTGGGTGCTGGTCATGGTGGGGGAACCGGCAGTGGCCCCCCTGATCGAGGCCCTGAAGAAGGAGTCCGAGGCGGTGAAGGCGGAAGCCGAGGATGTCCTCTTTGAGATTGGTGAACCCTCCATCGAACCCCTGATGCAGTCTCTCCCGGACTCCGCAGAGGAGGTCCGCCGCTCCGCCGCCCGGGTCCTGGGCAGGTTCCGGGACGTCCGGGCCGTGGAGCCGCTGATGCATGCCCTCCACGACAACTCGGCCGGAGTGCGCAGGGAAGCGACAATTGCGCTGGGCGAGATCGGGGTCCCCTACCCGGTGCATGCCCTGGTGGAGATGCTGGCCGATGACGACGCCGGTGTCCGCACGGAGTCGGTGGTGGCCCTCGGCAAGGTGGGCGACATCCGGGCCCTCTCCCCGCTGATCCAGACACTCCGTGACGCGGATCTCCGGGAGACCGCCACGAAGGCGCTGGCCCGGGTCAGCGATGACCGGGCCATTGCGCCCCTCATCGACGTGCTGAAGGACGAGAGCGTCTTTGTCCGGATGGGCGCCGCCGACGTGCTGGTCAGCATCGGCGAGGCGGCGGTGGACCTGCTGATCCGGGCCCTCTCCGCCGATGATCCCGGCGTACGGTACGTGGCCAGCTGGACCCTGGGGCGCATCGGGGACCGGCGGTCGGTGGAGCCCCTGATCCAGGCCCTGAGGGACCGGGACCGGAACGTGAAGAAGGGTGCCGCCGTTGCCCTGGGCGAGATCGGGGACGGGAGGGCCGTGGAGCCCCTGATCCAGGCGCTGAAGGACGAGGACGAGGGGGTCCAGAAGGCTGTCCGCGAGGCACTGGAGCGGACGATCTCGAAGAAGGACTGAACCAGGCCGTACCGGCGGGATGCCGGAACAGCCCCCCCTCTTTTTTCCCATCCGGACTTCTTCACTTTCGGGAGCAAAGGGCTTGAACCGGGCTATCCTCAGCGGGGGTGGACTCCGGGAGGGGGCAGAGCCCCCTCCCGTCTGCAAGAACAAGGAATGTCAATTCCCTGTTCTCACCCGGCCAGGATCACCCTCCAGATCTCGTTTCTCTCGATGAGGATCCAGAACCGGGCCAGCTCCTTCTCGCTCTCGTCCACCTGCGGCCAGAACTCCCTGACCCGGTCCCAGTACCGGGGCGAGTGGTTGGCCTCCACCAGGTGGACCAGCTCGTGGACCACCAGGTAGTCCCGGAGCGGTGGGGGGAGGGCAGCCATCCGCAGGTTGAAGGAGAGGCCGGCCCTGTGGGAGCAGCTGGCCCAGCGGCTCCGCTGGCGCCGGATCGCGACGGGAGGGACCCGCACCCGGATCCGAGCCGTCTGCGCCGCCACCCGCTCCTTCAGGTCGGCCCGCAGCCGGGCGACGAGCCAGCGCCGGAGGGCTGCCGGGGTCGTGTAACTGACCGTTCCCCCTGCGGTTCCGCACCCGGGTCCGTGGAGGAGGGTGCAGAACTCCCCGTCCAGGAGGATGCGGTGGACCGATCCCTCGGGCGATGCCGCGAGACGGCGGACCTCCTCCCGTTTCCTCCGGATCCAGCCCTCCTTCTCCCGGAGGAATCCTTCCACGTCGCTGTGACGGGGACAGGTCACCGCGAGGGTGCCGTCCGGCATCACCCGGAGCCGGAGGACCCGCACGGGTCGCCGGAAGACCGTGACCGGGATCTCCTCCCCGTCCAGGATCAGGTGCAGGAGCTCAGCGGGGGTGCCGGGGATCTGCCGGCTCCTGCCCCCGGCGTGGCCAGCGGTCATGGAGGGAAGAACCTCTTCAGCCGATCGCTGAACCGTGCGGTGAAGGAGCCGGTGAGGGAAGTGAGGATCACGACGGCAGCGAGGAGCGCGGAGACGGCTCCTGATCCATAGATTGCGGCAAAGGCAATGGAGAACTCCCCCCTCGCGATGATGGTGGACCCGACCTCCATGCCGGCGGCGTAGGATCCGTGCAGGATCCGTCCCACCAGGAGGCCGGTGAGGACCTTGGACCCGATGGCGACAACGGTCATGGCAATAATGGGGACGAGGGAGGTGGTCCCCGAGAAGTCGACGGTGATACCGAAGAAGACAAAGAAGAGCACTAAAAAGACGTCCCGGAACGGCTGGGAGAGGCGCTCGAGACGTGGAGCCCCGGTGGAGGCCAGGGAGGAACCCAGGAGGATGGCCACGAGCGCTTCCGGGATCTTCAGGAGCCGGGAGATGTACAGCGTTGAGACGACGGCGGTGAAGGTGAAGAGGACAGGGAGCTCGTCGTCCCGGGAGAGGAGGGAACGGAGGTAGGGTTTCCCTGCCCGGACCGCTGCGATCAGCACCAGGATGACCACCGCAATGGTCGCGAGCATTGCGAGGGGGTTTTCTCCCCCTGCCGTGAAGAGGGAGAGGATGAGGATCAGGATGATGTCCTCGATGACCATCAGCCAGACGATCGTCTCGGACTCGGGGAGGAGCAGCTTCCGGTTCTCCACCAGCGATGCGACGGCGATGGCCGACGAGGATACGTAGAGGGCGGCCCCGATGACCAGGGAGTCCGGGAGGGAAAACCCGAGCGCCAGTGCACCGAGGAAGGCGAAGAGGAAGTTCACGTTCAGGTCTATGAAGCCGGAGATCAGGAGGGGTTTTCCCTGGCGGAGCAGGCTTCTGGGCCGGATTTCCAGGCCCACGTAGAAGAGGAGGAAGATCAGCCCCAGGTAGGAGAGGTACGCCGTAAACTCGTCCGCAGGGACCAGCGCAAGGCCGCTCTGCCCCAGGACCACCCCGGCCAGGATATAGAAGGGGATGGCAGGGAGGGACCACCGCTTGGAGACGAACGCCAGGGCCAGGCAGCAGGCCAGGGCGAGGGCGATCTCTTCCATTTATGATTCCAGGACCTTCCGCTCGAACTCCTGCAGCTGCTCTGTCTCCCCGATGACCACCGCGATGTCACCGTCCTCGAAAGTGAAGGCCGGGGCCGGGGAGACGGTGTTCTGGCCCTTCCGGGATACCGCGACGATGGTGGCACCGGTCCGGGTGCGCACCTGCAGGTCTGCGATGGATTTCCCGGCCAGGTTCGCCCGGATCAGGTAGGTGTGGACACGGATCCGAAGGTCGGCCAGCGCCGAGAATGCGATCTCCACGGCCTCCTTCTCGGCCTCGATGATGGCTCCGGAGAGGAGGCTGCCGAGGCGCCTCGCCTCCGACGGCGAGATCTCGGCGGCGGAGGGGGCGGCTGCACCCTTCTGCTGCACATAGAGCTGGAAGTGGCGGGACGGAAGGAAGATGATGGCCACCCGGTCCCCCTTCTCGGTCTCCAGTTCGTATTTCGTGCCGATCCCGGGGAGTTCGACGCACCTGACACCCATGCCGGGATCTTCGCGGGAGCGGGAGAAAACCCTTCCCGTCGCTCCCCGGGAAGGGGACGGGCCGGGTGTCCTCCGACACTGCGAACCAGAAGGGAGACGGACAAACCGGTGGATGCGCCGGGTGTTTCCCCTGATCTCACGGCCGACGGCCAGGTGCCGGCGGGACCGGTGAGAAGATATTTGGCTCTCTGACGGGTACCTCTAGAGTAACGGCCGGGCGCTGCTCCGTCCGCCGGTGGTCCATGGACCTGCGCAGGAAGACCCTGATCATCTACGGCGTATCCATCCTCTGCATCCTGGTTACGTTCTGGGCCATCACCCAGCTGATCGTCCTCGGGTCTTTCGTGGCCCTGGAGGAGCAGACCACCACCCAGAACCTGAACCGGTTCATGAGCGCTCTCGCGGAGGACCGGAGCGGCCTCGAGACCTCGGTCCGGGCCTGGGCTCCCCGGGATGACACCTACACGTTCATGCGGGACCGGAACGCGTGGTATGTCGACACGACCTTCGGGAACGAGACACTGCTGAACCGGCGGATCAACTTTGTCGTGTTTGCCAACACCAGCGGCGGGGTCTTCTTTGCCCGGGCGTTTGACCTGCAGAGGGGGGAGGAGGTGCCCCTGCCGCCTGTCGTGGCCGACATGGTGTCCGGGAACCCGGCGCTGCGCACCTTTAACCTGACGAACAGCAGCACGACCGCGATCATGATGCTTCCCACGGGGCCGGTGATGGTGGCATCTGCTCCCGTCACCACCAGTGACTACACGAGCGTGGTCCGGGGCACCCTGATCGCGGGCCGGTACCTGGACGATGCCGAGATCCAGCGGCTCGCCCGCCTGACCAGTCTCCAGGTCCAGCTGCTCCCGGCAGGAAGCGGGACGATACCGGCAGAGGTCCGGTCCACCTTCATCTCCGAAGAACCGGGGGAGGAAACCGTGATCAGGACCCTTCCGGACAACACGATAGCCGGCTACACGGTGATCCGGGACCTGTACGATACCCCGGCAGTCGTGGCCCGTACGGAGATGACCCGCACGATCTACTCCCGGGGCGTGGCCACCCTCCAGTTCTTCCTCCTCTGCTTTGTGGCGCTGGTCACCATCTTCGGTGTCGCGTATCTCTATTTCCTGGAGCGGTCCGTACTCGCCCCCATCTCCCGGCTCAGCCAGGACGTGGCCCAGATTGGGAAGACAAGGAACCTGGCGGCCCGGCTCTCACCGGGCGAGGGGGACGATGAGCTCACCCAGCTCACGGGGAATATCAACCAGACACTGGCCGCTCTCGAGCGTGCGCAGCTGCAGATCCAGCGGAGCGAGGAGAAGAACCGGGCCCTGATCAATGCCATGCCGGATACCATGTTCCAGCTGAACCACCCGGGGATCTCGGAGGGCCTCACCTCGGCGGAGGCCGCCGACATGGCCGAGAAGGCCATCGGGGAGCTGGCGGGTAGGCAGCTGGAGGAGATCGGGGAGACCTACGAGCTCATCTCGCCCGCCCCTGCACCGGGCGACCTCCCGGTGCTGGCTCCCGGAGAGACGATCCTCCGCCCGTTCATCTTCGAGTTCAAGGCCCGGATCTCCGGTGCGGTACGGTACTTCGAGGTCCGGGTCATGAAGAGCGGGGAGGGCGAGGCGCTGGCCATTGTCCGGGAGATCACCGACCGGAAGAAGGCCGAGGCGGAGCTGGAGGAGTACCGGTCCCACCTGGAGGACCTGGTCTCGGCCAGGACCGCGGAACTCTCCCGGACGAACGAGCAGCTGCGGGAGGAGATCCTGGCCCGGAGGCTGTACGAGGAGCAGAAGCGGAAGGCCTTCGAGCAGATCGAGAAGAACATCGAGCAGTTCGCCATCCTGGGCGACCATATCCGGAACCCCCTTACCGTCATCGTCGGGCTCTCGGACCTGATCCAGGACCCCGCGGCCCGGAAGATCCAGGACCAGGCGAAGATCATCAACGGGATCATCGACCAGCTGGACCAGGGCTGGATCGAGTCCGAGAAGGTCCGGGAGTTCCTGCGGAAGTACTATTCTGACGAGCGGAAAGGCTTCTAGCCCGAGGGAAAGGTCCCTGTGGTCAGATGACCAGGCGCCGCTTCATCAGGTTCACGGCCAGGAGGAAGACGAGGACCGTGGCCACGGTGAGCCAGACCAGGGAGAAGGGGAGCAGGGGGGAGGGGGTCCCCAGGGTGAGAGACCGGATCACCGTCACCACGTGGGTGAGGGGCAGGAGGGCCACCGCCAGGTACTGGACAAACTTCGGAAGGAGGGTGAGGGGGAAGAAGGTCCCCGAGAAGAGGAACATGGGGGTGATGAAGAGGAAGGTGGGCAGGTTCAGGGTGTCGATCCCGGGAGTCATCGCCGTGAAGCACATGCCGATGGAGGCAAAGAGGAACCCTGCCAGGAACGCAAAGGGGATGACAAAGAGCGACCAGGGGAGGTCCAGCACCCCGAAGAGGAAGAGCACCGGGAGCATGATGACGGTGTTGATGAAGGCCCTCGTCGCCCCCCAGAGGATCTCCCCCACGATCACTTCGTCGATGGTGAGGGGTGTCGCAATGATGGCATCGTAGGTCTTCTGGTAGTACATCCTCACGTAGCTTGCGTAGGTGCACTCGAAGAACCCGGCGTTCATGATGGAGATGGAGACGAGTGCCGGTGCGATGTACTGGGCATAGGAGACACCGGCGATCTCGGGGATGAAGCTTCCCACCCCGAATCCCAGGGAGAGAAGGTAGAGGATGGGTTCCAGGAACGGCGGCAGGAAGTTCACCCGGTAGGTCTTCACAAAGACGTCCCGGTTCCTCTGCCAGACATGGAGGACCCGGGGCGTGAGCCGGGGGAGGGCCAGGAGGCGGAGAGGATTATTCACGGAGCTTCCTCCCGGTGAGGCGCAGGAAGACATCCTCCAGGGTCGCCGGCCGGGCCGCCACATGCCCCATCTGGCATTCTCCGACGAGCGCCCGGGTCACGTCCCGGGGGGTGTCGGTGTATGCCTGCAGCAGCTCCCCCATGGGCTCGTACCGGGCCCCCAGCCGGTCCAGGCACGCACGGACCTGCGGGGTGTCGTCCGCCTCCACCACGTGGGTACCTGCATGCCGTTTCACCAGCTCGCGGGGCGGGCCTTCCACCAGGATCCCGCCCCGGTCCATGATCACCAGCCGGTCGCAGAGGCGCTCTGCCTCCTCCAGGTAGTGGGTGGTGAGGACGATGGTGTTCCCCCGGTTCCGGATCTCCCGGAGCCGTTCCCAGATCAGGTGCCGGGCCTGGGGGTCCAGCCCCACCGTGGGCTCGTCCAGGATCAGGAGCCGGGGCCGGTTGATCAGTGCCCGTGCAAGGATCAGCCTCCGCTTCATGCCCCCGGAGAGCTTCTCGATGGGGGTGTCGCGCTTCTCCGAGAGCTCGACGAATGTGAGGAGTTCCTGGATGGTGGCCTCCGCTTCCGGGAGGGGGATGTCGAAGTACCGGGCGTAGACCAGCAGGTTCTTGTACACGGTAAAGTCAGGGTCCAGGTTGTTCTCCTGGGGCACGACCCCGATCTGGCGCTTGATCTCTGACTCGTGCCCCTCCACCTCCATCCCGAAGACCTGCAGGCTCCCCTCCGTCTTCGGGGAGACGCACTGGATCATCCGCATGGTGGTGGTCTTCCCTGCCCCGTTGGGGCCCAGGAACCCGAAGACCTCTCCCTGCTCCACCCGGAAGGTGACATGGTCCACGGCAACAAGGTCGCCGAACCGCTTGGTGAGCCCCGTTGCCTCGATCACCGGTGCCATTCCCTTCCCCCGCCTCCCCTCTACACCGGAAGCATCGTCACCGGATCACTTGATACCCGCGGGTGGTTTCCAAACGGTGATAACGTGCTATCCTCTTGTCGTGGAGGAGGGACCGGGAGGGGGCGGCAGCCCCCTCCCGATGAGTGTTTCCTGAAACGGGACCGGAGTGGGGACAGCCTGCACTGGCTGGTGTTTGCATTCTGGGAAGCTATCCAGTCCTGCAAGCCGGTGCGGGAGGGGGAGACCCCCTCACGGTCCCTCCCCCATGAGGATAGTCAGCCGTTCGGTGTTTCAAGTGATGCCGAGTAAAAGGTGACCATGAACCGGCGGGGGGTGCCCACGCGGCGGGGGCGGCGAGCCCCCGAGAGCGTCTAGTAGTGATCCGCGGACAGTCAACACCGACAGGCTTCAATCACAGGAAACCTCAGGGGTCACCGCCCGCGTCAGGCCACCCGGATCCGTGCCCCCTCGTTCCGGGCCCGGGTGATCCAGGTGGAACCCCCGCCGGTCCTCTCCATCGCGGAGCGGGCTGCCCCCTCCACCTCCCGGGCACCGGTATCGGTGATGGCGTAGACCGCCGGGCCGAACGAGGACAGGCCGGCACAGGCGGCACCGGCCGTCCTCATGGCCGAACAGAGGTCCCGGATAGCCTGCTCCTGGAGGCTGACCTCCACCCGCTTGAATCCCAGTTCCTGGATCCGGTTCACCGATGCGGCGAAGAGATCCAGGTCCCGTTCCGCGATGCCCGGGAGCATCCGCATCAGCACCTCCCGGCAGACCTCCTGCACCTCCCCGGGGTCCACCGGGCAGTGGGTGCGGAAGATCTCGCGCTCCCGTCCCCCGCTGGCTCCCGGGGCAGCGCGGGGAATCGCGAGAACGATGTTCCAGTCCTCCGGGAAGTGGTGGCGGGCGGTCACCGGTGCCGGCGGGACCCCTGCGGATGCAGAGGAGGGCCGGTAGTCCTGCTTCTCCCGCCCCGGCCCGAAGGAATGGCCTCCGTCCACCAGGAACCCCCCGAGTTCGAAGGCAGCGGTGCCGATGCCGGAGGTCCCGCCCCTTCCGGATATCCGGGCCAGCTCCCGGACCGGCACCTCCCTCCCGTGGAGGGCTGCGAGCGCCCGCCCGACAGAGAGGGCCAGCTGGGTCCCGCTCCCGAGACCAACGTGACGGGGGACCGATTCCCGGATCCTGAAGCTGGCCGGGGCGCGGGCCCGGATCGCCTCCAGTACACGCCCGCCCACCTCGCGGACCACCTCCGCTGCCCATGGCTCCCCGCCCGTCACCTGGCACCGCGGGGAGAGGGAGGCCTCCAGGAGCAGGCGGGGCTCCTCCAGGGCCAGGCCCACGGACCCGTCCACACGCCCCAGGCCCCCGTGCAGGTCGATGAGGGTCAGGTGGATCCGGGACGGGGCATCCACAATCACCCGCCGTTCGTCCAGGAACGCGTGGTACGGGAACTGCTCCCGGATGGAGAGGAGGGGGGCGCCCCCGTGGATGATCTCGTACCGCCGGGAGAGGACCGGCTCCCCCCGCAGGATTCCCAGGATCCCCGCGGTCCCCGCATCGGCGGCTCTTGACCGGATCTCCCGGATCTCGCGGCGTGCCTCGATCCGGTGGCGCAGCAGGATCTTCCCGATGGGCATGTCAGCCCGCATCAGGTCCTCACGGAACTCCAGGGGGAGCCGTGTCACCAGGGCATGGGATACGGCGGTGAGGAGCACCTCCCCGGAGGGGTCACGGTGGATCGTCACCACCCGGTGGTTGACCTCCTCCCCCTCACGGCACTGCAGCACCCCTGCCGTCTCCCTGTCAGCAGGCTCCACCTGCTGGGATCGGGTTTCCAGCCGGATGGAGGATCCGGTGATCACCTCCAGCATCTGGGTGACGGATCCGTCAGTGGTGAGGAGGATCTTCTGGACCGGGGAGAGCCTGCCCACCTCCCCTTCCAGGGCCTGCAGGCGTGCGGGGAGATCCATTGCTCCCATCTCTTCAGCACGGGAAGATAAACGTCTCGGTCCGGATTACGGGAATTACCGGACCGGCATCCCGGGGCTACGGGATGATCTCGCAGCCGTTGTACTTCTCGTGGGCAAAGTCCTCCATCCGGATCCTCCCGGACGTCAGCAGGTCCCGGATCTGAGGGAGAGCCCCTGTCAGGGCGTCATGAAGGCCCTGGACAGTGGCACAGACGGATCTCCGGGCCTCTTCAGGCCAGGGCTTCAGGATCGATGCGTAGAGGCACCTGCCCCCGCAGAAGGGAAGGAGGTGACAGGTGGTGCACTCACCGTTGACAGACACGAGGGGGAGGTGCATCGGGTCGCTCTCCGTGATGTGCCCCACGTAGTGGGCCTTCATCCCCACCATGATGGGGCAGGGGGAGAGGGCGCCGTCCGTGAGAATGCTGTAGTTGGCGTGGCCGGATCCACACCGGAGGGGGCTTCCCCGCCCCTGCAGCAGGTCCTCGGTCGTGTCCAGGAAGGGGTACCACCGGGGCACTCTCCCGTGCTCCTCCATCTCCTCCACCCACCGGCCCACCAGCCTCCTTATGCCGGGGAGATAGGAGGTCTCTGCCCAGCAGCGGAAGTCCCTGCCGGGATAGTCGGATGAGAAGTTGGCGTCCAGCTGCCAGTGGAGGGAGCTGAAGGGGTGGTCCGGGAGCCCGGCCAGGTGGAGGACCGCATCCTCGATCTCGGTCGCTTCCGCTACCGTCATCCGGGCGATCACCTCGCCCCGGTACCCCAGCGAGCGGAGGCGGCGGACCCCCCGCATGACCGTGTCGTACGTGCCCCTCCCCCGGTACCGGTCCGTCAGGTCCCGGGCTCCGTCCACGGAGACCAGGATGGTGGAGAACCGCATGAGGAGATCCGGTTCAACCTGCGGGAGGAGGAGACCGTTCGTCTGGATCAGGAACCGCTCCACCGGTGCATGGTCCATGATCGTTCGGATCAGGTCGGTCCGCAGCAGGGGCTCGCCGCCGTAAAAGGTGAGGACCGGGGAGGGATCACGGGCCAGGAAGGCATAGAGCCTGTCCAGGTCCACCTGCAGTTCCGCAGGAAGGGTCCAGTCCAGGTCCATGTCCGGGCCGGCCGGGGCCTCCCCGGGAAGGAATGCCTTCCCGCGGCAGTAGGTGCAGCAGAGGTTGCAGTGGTCGGTGAGGAGGAGGTGGAAGTGCACCGGTATCCCCGATAGGTTGCCGTGCTGCCGAGAAAAGGATATGGGTCCTCCCGGATATTCCACAACCCCCCGTGCTTGCTTCAGGGGATATCCCCCGGGGGCCCCGGCCAGGATGGTAAAGTATGTGAGGCGCGGTGCCGTATGCTCACCCGGATATGGAAGCAGACCTGATGGCACCCATGAAACAGGCGGGGAGCCGCTGGGGGACCATCCTCCTGGCCACGGTGTTCAGCCTGCTCCTCGAGTACGCGGTGCGGGGGCTCCCCAACCTCACCGAGTCCCCCCTCCTCTTTCCGCTTCTTGCGGCTGCGTACCTCTCGTATTTCACCATGGTCCAGGATCTGGTGGTACGGTTCCGGCTCGGGGACCGGCACCTGGTGGGTATCGCCTTCTTCACAGGGACGGTGTACGTCTTCCTCGTCTCCGGTCTCGCCCTGGTCCCGCCCCTTGTGCTGGGGGTGAACTGGCTTGCCATCCTCTTCGTGAACCTGGTCTGGTGGGCGGCCCTCCAGACGCTCCTCGGCCGGTACCTGGCCGGCCGGCTCCTGGGGAACGACGGGAGCCTGGACCCCCTTTCCTCTGCCGGCTGGATGGTGGCACTGGCGGTCCAGGCCGGCGTGATCCTCCTGTTCCAGCTCTCGGGCCGGATCCCGCCCCTCACCCCCGTCGCCGTGGGTGTCCTGATCCTCCTCCTCATCGGTTCCGCCTCCGCCGTGAAGTTCACCCTTCCGCCGCGGGAGGAACCATTCCCCGTCATCCGGCCGAATCCGGTCTGGGACATCCTGGCCGGTGCCAGCATCATCGTCTTTTTGGCCTGTGCCCTCATGCCTGCAGGAGACCCCGCCTTCATGGGCCCGTTCCCCGTGAACCGCACCTCCCTCCCGGTGGTGGTCCTCTGGTCGCTTCTCGTGGCTGTGGTGATGGCCCTCCACCGGCTGATCAGGACCGGCGCCAGGCACGGCCGGGTGGACCCCCTGAACCCATGAAGGGCAGAAACCGCACGCCTTATTGCCTGCCCGGGCCCATGGACCGTGAAGAATCCGCCCGGGAAACGGGCGGTGGAGGTGTCAGGTGAAGGTCACTGTCGTTCCCGTCATTGTCGCTGCCCTGGCCATCCTGGCCGTGGCACTCCTGGCCGTTCCCCAGGTAACGCCGCCTGGGCCGGCAGGTACCCCTGATCCTGATCTGCTCTACCAGGTCTCTGTCATCGATGCCCTGATGCAGGGGGCCTATGACGGGGTGGTGCCGGTGGGAGAGCTGATGCGCCACGGGGACTTCGGCCTGGGGACCTTCGACGCGCTGGACGGCGAGATGGTGGTGCTGGACGGCACCTGCTACCGGGTGGGGATGGACGGGGCGGCCCATCCCGTGAACAGCAGTATTCTCGTCCCCTATGCTGACATCACGACCTTTGAGCGCGAGACGGTGGTCCCGGGGATCTCGGGGATGAACATGAGCCAGGTCACGGCAGCGCTCGATACCGCCCTGCCGTCGGAGAACTTCTTCTATGCCATCCGGATCGACGGCACTTTCCCCTCAGTGAAGGCCCGGTCGGTGCCCCGCCAGGAGAAGCCCTACCCGCCCCTCACCGAGGCCGTGTCCCACCAGGCGGTCTTTCTCTGGCACAATGTCACCGGAACCGTGGTGGGATTCTACAGCCCTCCCTACACGGAGGGGATAGACGTGACCGGCTACCATCTGCATTTCCTCTCCTCGGACCGTTCGATGGGGGGGCATGTCCTGGACCTGGCCGTGGAGGATACGCCGGTGGTACTGGACATCACCCCCCGGTTCACAGTGGTGCTCCCCGAGTCGGGGGATTTCACTGAGATGGACCTCTCCGGGGATCTCTCGCAGGATACTGCGCTCGTCGAGAAGTAACCTCCCCGCACAGGCACCGGTGGTGGAAGGGCGGATGGCGGGGGGCTCCTTCATCCTCCGGTAAGCCTGGTTGGTGAGACGCAACCCTCAAGACTCCGGTCACCCATTCTCTCCCCATGGTCACCCTTCCGGATATTGAGGCTGCCGGCACCCTGATCCGGCCCCACATCATCCGGACTCCCCTCGTCCATTCCCCCACCCTGTCGGCGATGGCAGGGGCCGAGGTCTATCTCAAGCTGGAATCGATGCAGAAGGGGGGGTCCTTCAAGGTCAGGGGCGCCCTGGCCCACGTCTTCTCCCGCCGGGACAGGATAGGGCCGGCCGGCATTGTGGCCGCGTCGGCCGGCAACCATGCCCAGGGCGTGGCGCTCGCAGCACGCCTGGCAGGGATCCCTGCCACCGTGGTGATGCCCGCCTGGGCCTCCATCTCCAAGCAGGCGGCCACCCGTGCCTATGGCGCAGAGGTGATCCTCCACGGCACTTCCCTTGAGGAGAGCCTGGACCGGGCACGGGAGCTGGCAACCGGGGGAAGGATCCTCGTCCATGCCTACGACGATCCCCTGGTGATCGCCGGCCAGGGGACCATCGGCCTGGAGATCCACGAGGATCTCCCGTCAGTGGATCAGGTCATCGTGCCGGTGGGCGGGGGTGGCCTTGTCGCCGGCATCGCCACAGCCCTCCGGGGAAGAAACCCCGGGGTGAGGGTGACCGGCGTCCAGGCCGCCGCCTGCCCTTCGGCGGTGGAGGCCCTCCGGGCAGGAAAACCCGTGACCGTGGGTTCCCGGCCGACCCTCGCCGACGGTATCCGGGTCCGGAGGGTGGGAGACCTTTCCTTCCCCGTGATCCGTGACCTGGTGGACCGGGTGGTCCTGGTGGACGAGGATGCCATCGCGGATGCGATGCTCCTCCTCCTGGAACGGAAGAAGGTTCTCTCCGAGGGTGCGGGTGCAGCCCCGCTGGCGGCGGTCCTCTCGGGATCCGCCGGTATCGTTCCCGGGAGCCGGGTTGTGCTCGTCGTGAGCGGGGGGAACCTGGATATCCCGCTTCTGGAACGGGTGATCCGCTGGGGGCTGGTCCGGACCGGCCGTGTGCTGCACCTGACGGCCACCATCGATGATGCCCCGGGGACGCTGTCCGGGATGCTCTCCCTCATCGGGTCTGCCGGCGGGAACATCCTGCATATCCACCACGGGAGGGGGGATCCCGGCATCGGCGTCACCGCCGTGCGGCTGGATCTCGTGATCGAGACCCGGGGGCCGGACCATTCCCGCCGTATTGGGGACGAGCTGCGAAAGCATGGGTACGCCGTTTCGGGAAGCGGACTGGAATGAAGGTGATCGGCATCTGCGGGAGCCCGCGGGGAGAGGCCAGCCGGACAACGCGCCTGGTGAGAGCAGTACTCCGGGGAGCCGAAGGGCAGGGGGCGGAGACCGCGTTCGTGGACGTCGCTGCCCTCACCATCCTGCCCTGTACCGGGTGCGAGACATGCTATGCCACCGGGGCCTGCATCCACGGGGATGACATGGCAGCCCTGCAGGAAGCGATGGTCTCGGCTGACGGGATCGTGCTCGGCTCACCGGTGTACATCGATCAGGTCACCGCCCAGATGAAGGCATTCATTGACCGGACCGCGGACGCCATTCACTGCCAGCTGCTGACAGGCAGGTACGGGTGTTCCGTTGCCACGACCTGGGAATCTGGAGGGAACGAAGTGGTGGAGTACCTGAACCACGTTCTTCGCTGGCTGGGTGTCGTCACGGTGGGCGATACCTGGGCAGCCCTGGGGGAGGATCCGGGGGCGATCCTCCCTGCCGAGAAGGCGGCCGTTACCCTCGGCGAGACCCTGGCGGAGGCGATCCGGACCCGGCGGAAATACCCGGGACAGGAAGAGGAGATCGCGGAGAACTGGCGTGCGTTCCGGGAGATCGTCCGGAATCACCGGGCCGCCTGGCCCCATGAGTACGCGTTCTGGGAGGAGCGCGGGTGGCTCTGAATCCACCGGCGTGCCTTCCGCCGGTGCGCGTCGGAGGGACCGGGGGTGGAGCGTGACTGCAGGGGAAGGCTCCATGGGCAATTGTGCCGGTTCTCTTCTGGAACCCCCCCGGAGAAAATGGAGAAAAACCCTTATTTTTCCATGAAAACGTTCATAATGCGATAATTCTCCTGACCGGGGCATAGAATAGGGGCCGGTGAATCCGGGCGATCTGCTCTCCCGGTGACCCCCAAATCTGGATTGAATAACCATCCAGATTTGCCATCAAGCATTGCTATTAACCCCGCATCATTCCACAAAGACTTTATACCACGACGACAAAAAATCAATTGTCACCCTAAATTACGAGGTGTACTGATGGGACAAAAAGTTGGAAATGAAAAAATCAAGCGCGAATCGGGTTACCTGTACTTTGTCGGAAAGGATGGCTACGTCTGGGCTGCCCCGATGAAGCACAACAAGGGTGGAAGGAAGAAGAAGGTCGGCAGCGAGAAGATCGCCAAGCAGCCGGGGTTCATGTATTACCTTGGCAAGGACGGCTTCGTTGCCAAGGCCAAGATGAAGAACGCCTGAACCTCTCACCTTTTACCAACCACATTTTCACGGGGTGCCGGGAGGCGCCCCCTGCTGCTTTTTTCCTGACGACGGTGCCTCTCCTGTCAGCGTGTTCCCCCATCCCAAACCCATAAAACCACCGGCTGCTTCTGTATTCCCTGAGGGATTCGGGATGCAGGTACTGATCGCGTACTATTCCTGGCAGGGGCACACGGCGAAGGTGGCCCAGGCCCTGGCAGGCCAGCTGGGAGCCGAACTGGTGCAGATAGAACCGGTTGCCGAGAGCGGCATGTTTGTGAAGGCAATGAAGGCCTTCCTTGGCCTGAAATCCGACATCCGGCCGTGCCGGGTGGACCTGGCCGGCGTGGATCACCTGGTCATCGCCTCGCCGGTCTGGGCTCACAAGGTCCCACCCTACGTGCGGGAGTACCTCTCCCGGGTCACAGGGGGATCGGGGAAGCCCTTCTCTGTGCTCGTGGAGATGGGGGGCTCCGGGGCTGACTCTGCCATCGGGATCATCCGTCGGGCGCTGGAGGCGAAGGGAATGCACTTTGTGGCTTCTGCCTTTACGCTGGAAGAGCAGGTGAATAACGGGACGTTCGGAGACCGGATCACGTCCCTCGCAGATGCGATCAGGAAGGGAGGGACTTCACAGGTAGGAGGGCGGTGAGGGATCTTTTCATACAGCGAGGTATCGGTGGATCCCCACGCAAGGCAATCCCGACGGAGATTGGGTGACGGGAGGGGGTGACCCCCTCCCGGTCCCACCCCCGAGAGGATAGTCAGTTGTTCGGTTTCTCCGGGAATCTGCTGGCAACAGGGAACCTGCGGGGGGTGCCTACGCGGCGGGGGAGGTGAGCCCCCAAGAGCGTCCCGGTAGCAATCAGCAGCCGGAAAACACCGACACATCTCAATCTGCGAACACCACGGGGGTCGCGGCGGGGGCAGCGAGCCCCCGGGAGCGTCTTAGTACTCCGCAGACGGATGACACCGTCACGTTTCAATCTGCGAACACCGCGGGGGTCAGGGGGGGGAGACGGGGCAGCCCCAGGGGCCGTAGCGGCCGGACCCCCACTCCCAGGTATTGGTCTCCCGGCAGACTGCAGGTTTCGTGGGGTGGATGGAGCAGAGATACCGGGAAGGGCCGGCCTGCATCAGGAAAGGGCAATCCTCCCGGAGAGTCCCGGTCGCCGGGTCTGTCCAGCCTTCCACCGGACCGTACCGTTCCAGATCGGCCCTCTCCAGTTCTGCGGCCGTGCGGGGCCTGCCGGTGGTATCCCGGCCTGCTGCCACGTACCGGAGGATATCCTTCCTCCCCTCGTCGTGCCACCGGAGGAGATCCGCGGGCTTTGCCCAGTGGTAGCCCCGGTACTGCCGGCAGCACCACCCGCACTGGATGCACTGCATGGTCCCCGGTATTTCTGCGGCGGGAGGGAAATGTGCTTCGGATGGATAAGGATCTGAAACGGAGGCACCCCGGGAACGAAGCCAGACGAGAAAGGGAATTACTTTCCCGAGGCCCCCTCAGAGAACCGTTACAAATCTGATCGTAAACTGCCGGGACCCCGCCGCTTCGCAGGAGTCCAGCGTACCCCCGGCCCGTTCACAGAGGCCGGAGAGGAACCTGCGGGGGATTCCTCCGCCGGGACGGGCGGTGCAGCCGGCTCCGGATATGGTTACCACGGGTGTGTCCCCATCCTTCCCGGTATGGATGGTTATGGCATGTGCCCCGGTCCCTACCAGGTCTTCCAGCAGGTAGGTGATCAGATCGAGAAGCCGCTCCCGGTCGACAGGAACGGTCAGTGATTCTGAATCTGTATCAAAGGTGACCGCCACGTCGGCCAGAAGCGGAGGTGTGCCGATCCGGGCCAGGAGCATCCTTCCGAAGGCCGCAGGGTCGTCGACAGATGCGAGGACGTCCTCGTCGGATCCGGAGTGGGCGGCATGACCCTCGAGGCAGGCTTTGAGGAGGAGATTGAGGTCGGCGTCGGCGATGTTCCGGGGAGGGCTGAATCCCCGGAGCATGGTCGTGTAGTCCCCCAGGAGATGTTCCGCTCGCAGTACCAGCGTCGGGTCAATGATCTGGGCCAGTTCCCTCTGGTTGAAGGAACGCTCGAGTTTGCCCATCACATGGCCTCCCTTGAGGGCAAGGTGGATGGGCATGCACCTGCCCGAATGGAACTCATGGCCGAATGCCGCGAAAGAATCCACCAGTTCATCGATGACGTCGCCACGGATCAGAGCATGGAGGCCTGCAGCGATCTCATCCTCGCCCAGTTCGTCCATGATATGGGAGACATAGTAGAGCCGCCCGGCCATCACCGTGAAGAGCTCGTTCACCTGCTCCATGCACGCCTCGGCAAAGGCCGCTGTCTCGATGGCCCGGTCCGGATCCAGATCCGCGATCCCGTTGAGCCGCCGGGTATCCCCCTGAACGGCTTTGAGCATCCGTAACGCATTGTCCTTCGTGAGTACCGGCCCGTGGCCAGCGCAGACCGCTGCAATCCCGCCACTGGAGAGGAGTTCGCCGATCCCGGCGAGGGACCGGAGCAGGGCCTCCTGGTTCCACCCGGGGATTCCTGCGAGGCCAGGGCTCGCGGCAAAAAAGAGGTCGCCGATGAAGAGGAGCCCGCCGATCCGGATGCAGCAGCTGTCCGGGCTGTGGCCGGGCGTGTGGAAGATGTCGATCCCGGGACCATTGCCGACGGCGATCTGTTCGCTGGCAAGTCCGGACTCCAGTGGTCTCTGCACGCCCGTTACCGTCGCACCGCAAGGCAGCGTTCGCCATACCGGGATGCCGGCCCTTTCTCCTCCCGCCGCGAGGAGGCGCAGGTCGATCCGCATCGGGGGAATGACCTGGCCCAGGAGCTCGGCCATCGTTGCCATGCGATCTGCGGATTCAATGGCATCGGCGCCGTAATCCTGGGCGGCAAGGATCGTGGATGCCGGGTCCGCCAGCAGGGGATCGGACCGTGCGGCAAGGAAGTGATCGACGTGGGCATGGGTCAGGATCACGAGGAGCGGCCTTGCCTTTTCGTTCCGGGCCCCGCGGACGACGTCTGCCAGGTGTGCCGCCTGCTCCGGCAGGCCACCGGGATCGATCAGGAGGATGACATCAGGAGTCTGGACCAGGTACGAGTTGGAGGATACCGTGTCAACCTTCCGGATGAGCGGATAGACCAGTCCTCCTGCGCAATCGGGCACCGGTTGCCACTGAAGCGGAATCAGCGGTTCACTACCACCCGGCAAGCGCCTCTCCCTCGGTCTCGTATATCGAAAAGATGGAGGTGAAACCAGCGAGCCTGAAGATCTTGAGTACATCTGCGTGGAGGCAGCAGAGGCCGAACCGGTCGCCCGGGCCTTTCAGTTTCTTTGCCGCGGCGAGGAACACCCGGAGACCGCCGCTGCTGATGTACGAAACCCCAGAGAAATCCAGGAGGATCTTTCTCGAGCCGGATTCCATCACCCGGTTGATCGCCTGTTCGAGCATCGGTGCCGCGACGGTATCGATCCTGCCTGCCAGGGACAGGACAGTCCCATTCCCGCGTGTTACGGTGGTGATCTCCATGCTCCTTCCCGAAATTCCTCTGTGCTCCGTGCAATTAAACATTGCCGATTGCTGAAAGGGGGTCTCCATTCTCGCACCCTGCCGGTGGGGACGGTTCGGATCTTCCCTGGACCTGTCACGGCTGGCCAGTCAGGGCATCCCGTGTATCCCTGAAGCCATGCACCTCGCGTGAAAGCAAAGCGGTGGCAGGCAGATATCGCAACGGTATTAAGGGAACCGGAGCGCCATTCGTACACAGGAACCCATGGCAATCACGATTCTCTCCTCGCTCATTCTCCTTATCCAGATGGCCTGCGTCATCATCGTGGTTGCCTACCTCCTGACCCGCGCCCGGTTCTTTGAAGAGATCCTGGAGGGACGCCTGACCGTCCGGACCCAGGCGATCCTGATCCTGGTCTTCGGGGCCCTCTCGATCTATGGCACGGCGGGAGGGTTCGAGATCCAGGGGGCCATCATCAACATCCGGGACCTGGGCCCCATGGTGGGCGGGCTCCTCGGCGGCCCCGTGGTCGGCGTGGGAGCAGGCCTGATCGGAGCCGCCTACCGGGGCAGCCTGGGGGGGTTCACCGTGGTGCCCTGCACGGTCGCCACGGTCCTCGCCGGCTTCCTGGGGGGTCTCGTCTGGCTCGCGAACCATCGGAGGTTCCCTGGTCTCGTCGTAGCCGTCACCTTTGCCATCCTGATGGAGGGATTTCACATGCTTCTCACCCTGGTCCTGGCCCGGCCATTCGACCAGGCGGTGGCGGTGGTGAGCGCCGTCGCCCTCCCCATGATCCTGGCGAATGCCGTCGGGATGTGCATCTTCGCCCTCATCATCCGCAACCGTGAGACGGAGCGCCGGGTACAGGCAGAACGGGACACCCTGCTCCGGGAGGTGGAGCGTAAGAATGCCGAGCTGGTTATCGCTGCCGAGATCCAGCAGAGTTTTCTCCCGGATGCGATCCCCCGGATCGAACATTTTGACATTGCTGCGAAAAGCGTCATGGCGAAAGAGGTGGGCGGGGACTTCTTCGACGTGATACCGCTTGAGGTGATCCGCATGGGGAAGGACCGGCTCGGCATCCTGATCGCCGATGTCTCGGGGAAGGGCATCCCGGCCGCCCTTTTCATGGCCCTCTCGCGGATTGTGGTCCGGGTCAATGCCACCTGGTTCCGGGAAGAACCCGCCGAAGTGATTCGGAATGCGAACGCCACCATCACTGCTGATTCAAAATCCGGGATGTTTGTCACCCTCTTCTACGGGATTCTGGACGCCCAGAATCGTTCGCTCACGTACGTGAATGCTGGCCACAATCCCCCTCTCATCTGCCATGGAGCCGACGGCACTTTTACGGATCTCCCGGCAACGGGCATGGCTCTCGGTGCCGTCCCGGATGCGGCGTACACCTCCGAAAGAGTGGTCCTCGGGGCGGACGACGTGATGGTCCTGTACACGGACGGGATCACCGAGGCGGAGAATTCCCGTCAGGAGATGTATGGGGAAGACCGGCTCCGTGAGGCGATCGCGAGGGCGCGGACGCTTCCATCTGCAGCGATCGCGGCAGCGATCCTTGAATCCGTGCAGGGATTTACCGGGGTTACCCCCCAGTCGGACGACATCACGCTCATGGTTGTCAGGACCGTGTAACATGGAACGGATCGCCACGCTCGAGATCCAGGCGGACCTGCACGAGATCCCCCGGGTCAACGTCGAGCTTGAGCGGGTGATGCGGGCCTGTGTGTTCCCTTGGGATGACATCCTGGACCTGCAGCTGGCGGTCGAGGAAGCGATCGCCAATATCATTGTTCACGGGTACAAAGGTAAAGCAGGGACTGTCCTCATCACCATCCACGCCACGGACAGGGACATGGAGGTCAGGATCGAGGATCAGGCCCCGCCCTTTAACCCGCTCTCGCGCCCGGATCCTGATCGGGAATCAGGCCTCGCAGAACGGCAGATCGGCGGCCTCGGCATCTACCTGATACAGCAGGTGGTGGACAGCGTGCAGTATCAGTATGCCGGCGGGAAAAACATCCTGACCCTGGTCAAGAAAACGCCGGGCTGATCGGCTCACAGCTCAGTTCCCCCCGGCGATACCCCCAAAGAGAAGGGGCCCCGATAGTTGTCAGATGGAGTGGTCATCGCAGGTCTCCCGGTGTCTCGACTGACTGCCCGGGAGGCTACCGGTTGGTGATTTCCCCATTCGGTGAAAACAGGGAGGAGATGATCACTCACAGCCCTTGTAGGTGCCGCTGCTGACCACGTAGCTGTTTCCGTCGCTCCCCCGGACCAGCTGGTAGTAGGCGGTCTTGCGGTACACGCCGGCCTCCACGGGATTACTGTACACATAATCCTCCCAGCCGGTGCCGTGCGCGAGAGCCCCTTCCACGATCTCGTCCCGGAACGGTTTCCCGGTGACATCGGTCTTCCCCCGCTGGTTGAAGCCCACGACCTGGATATTGTCGGCATGGGCAACGACGGTGACATTCGTATCAAGGACAAAGACGTAGAGGGCCGGGTTCACGGGATCCCGGTACGGAGCTTCCCCTGCGTTGATATGCCGGATTGTTTCGGGTGCGTTCTTCTCGATGTCCCGGGCGGTCGTGGCGACCAGGTCCCTCACCGCCTCATCGGAGATCGTCTTCCGGGCACAGCTGACACCCAGGTACCGGTACATGATCCGCTCGTACTCGGTTATTCCCTGTGGATCCCTCTGTTTCCGAACCGTTCCCAGGGCCTGCTGAAACGCGCTGACAAGCGTTTCCGGGACATCCCTGCTGAAGATGAAGTAGAAGTCGTTCTCGGAGAGGGTGTACACGATCTCGTAGGCATCGGGATTGACCCCCGCTTTCTGCATCTCGTAGCGGCCGGTGAGATCGCCCGTGGCCCAGAGATCAATCTCGCCCCCTTCCAGCTTCCGGAGAAGATCCTCCGGGAGCATGTCATTCACGATGTGCGATACCTCCACTCCCCGGCCGGTGAGGAGGGTGTTTTCGATGGAATCCTTGACGGCGCCGATCCGGTACCGGTTCAGATCAGCGGGGGAGGCAATCGTGATATTCCTGCTCACGGGAGCAAAGACCACGAAGCTGGACTTGGTAAAGGGTCCCGCCCACTGGTAGAGGGGCTCGCGTTCCGGCGTGCGGACGATGGAGAACACGACGGTCCCGGTGTTTCCCTGCGCCTGGTGGAAGGCATCCGACAGGGGAACGATCCGGATGTCGGACCGGCTGCGGTTTACCCCCAGGTTCCGGAAGACGGCATCCAGCATCTCGACGCCGATACCGGCAGGGGTACCGTTCTCCAGGTAATTGAAAGGTGCCCATTCCTCGGTCAGGTACTGGAGCTGGGCAAGGCCGACCGAGGGATTATACCGCCCAAGGATCCTCTCATAGGTGCTGATTCCCCGGGCATCCCTCTCTGCTTTGAGGGCATCCAGCGCCCTCTGGAAGGCCTGCACCGTCATATCCGGGACGTCCCTGCTGAAGGCATAGTATCCTTCCACCTCTTCCATCGTGTACACCACCCGGAAGGTGTCCGGTGAGCCGGTGGCCTCCTGGACAAAGTACCGGCCCACCATCTCCGGGTAACAGAAGAGATCGATCTCGCCGCCGGCAAGTTTGTTGATGAGGACCGGTACCGATGTGTCGGTGACGAGCTGGTGCCGGTCCACGCCAGCCTCCAGGAGCTGCAGGATGGCCGCATCATCGGCAACGACACCGATCCGGTATCCTTTCAGGTCTCCGGGGCCATTGATGGCGATCGCCTGATCACGGGCGGCGAAGAGGACGTGCCGGTCCGTGGTAATCGGTCCCACCCACTTGAAGGAGGTCTCCCTCTCGGGAAGCCTGAACGTGGTGAAGAGCACGGTATTATTGCCGGTGAGGGCGGCCTGGTACCCCTCGGACCATGGTACCAGGTGCACCTGGTCCGGGGAGACCCGCTTCCCCATCCTCGCGGTGATCTCTCCGAGGAGATCAACCGAGATGCCTTTCAGCGTGCCGTTCTCGCGGTAGTTGTAGGGCGGAGCCTGCTCGGTGTAGTACGTCAGGGAGGCAGTATCCACTCCGGCCGGCGCTTTTTCATTCTCCGCCAGGCAGCCTGTGGAGAGGAGCAGGATTCCTGCGAGCATGAGGACGAGAAAGAGATGCCGACATCGACGGGGCAGGGACATGAAAACGGATCTGAGGTGAGGAGCCAAAAAGATACTGATTCGCATCCACGTCGAACAGGGGCCAGGGAGGGGTTGATACGTTCTGGTACAATTGATGGCAGGACACAACGCATACCGTCGAATACATTGTTATTGCGACCTACTGATAGAGTTACTTATTAGCAATATCGTTGATCAATACCTCATACACACAGATCTCGCGAGATTGCCATGGTATTACCCTCCCTGACCCTCGAGCGGTTATCATTGCGCCAGTACCTCATCATCCTTTTCGTCTCGATCACGCTCATCGTCATCGGGTTCCTCATTGCGGGTGCATATTTGGAGGCAACCCGGACTACCATCCAGCAGGATGAGTACCTGAAGCAGCGTTAACCAGGGTCTCACGCTCTATGATAACACTCTGAACGACAAAATGGCGAACACCTTCCAGGCATATCTCGAGGCCTATGCACAGACTGGGGGAGATCCCTCGAAAATGGATCTCGAACAGCTGAAAGGAGAGCTGGGCGCTGGATACGAGGGCGAGCTCGACCTCTACGTGATCAATGCCTCCGGCGTGATCATCGGTTCGACGGTCCCGGAGGTGATGGGTCTGGACTTCTCCCAGTTCTCCGACTTCTCCCGTATGATCACGAAGATCCGTCTGGGGGATACCTTTGCCGCGGACCGAGTGGTACGGTCGGTCAGTGATCCGAGCGATGCGACGGTGACCGGTAAACTGCGGAAGTTCGCGTACATGCCCACGCCCGACCACCAGTACCTGCTGGAGCTGGGGCTGTCCTCCAGCTCCTTTGAGACCGAACGGGCCGACCTCTCCTATTATGAGACAGCCCAGAAGCTCCGGTCGATCAACCCGAGTCTCGTAAACATCCGGATCTTTGACTTCAACAAGAACCTGATCACCAGAGGGGGTGTCTCTCGTGCAACCAATCCAGACCCTGACGACGAGAAAATCCTGGACACTCTCCTTGCCACACGATCGGATCTCAGTGTATACCCGGACCCGCACACGCAGGTGCATTACCTCTTCATCAACCAGAGTGACCCGCAGACGGCTTCGGACATGAGTGTGATCGCCGAACTCACCTACACCGACGCGATCCTCGAAGAAAAACTCCGGTCCCTGCTGGCCTTCCACCTCTCGCTCGGGTTCGTTGCAGTCCTGCTCGGCATCCTCTCTGCATATGGAGCGTCCCGATTGATCTCAACACCAATCCACGAGATCGTGGAAGACGTGGGAATCATATCGCAGGGGAACCTGGACCATACGATCCGGCGGATGAAAAACGACGAGTTCAATCGGCTTGAGCAGAGTATCAACCTGATGATCCGCCGGATCCGGGAGGAGAGCGAGGAACTCGAACGAAAG
>JAJRDF010000133.1 GCA_028678555.1 Methanomicrobiales archaeon | reverse complement strand
TGATAAGAGATTCCTCTCCGCTCGGATCTCCACCCACCGCCCGTTGCCGCCCGGGATTCCCTCAGAGGCTCCTTTTCAGTTTCCTCCGCCGGTATAACTCGAAATAGATGACGAGGAGGAGGATCAGGCACACCGCGAGACCAATGAAGAGGATATTTCCCGATATCCAGGAAACCACAGGTTCCATCGCGCATCACACCCTTCGGGACCCGTCCTCCTCCTTTCCCCGCCGGTGCGGCCTGGCCCGGGCACCGGAATCCGCGGGGAAGAACTCCACCTCGGCCCTCCGGTCCACCAGCAGGTTGAAGGCATCGTGGGCCGGGTTGCGCCGCACCAGCACCTCCCGGAAGACGGCGAGGGTCCCGTACCGTGCCCGGGCCAGCCTCCCGGCAAGCGCCCGGCGGTGGGCGGGGACCACCGCGTAGACCGGTTTCACCGCGGTACCATCGCAGATCTTGTAGAGGTGGTAGTCCCTGTTGCCCAGGTCACCGGACATGAGCGCGGCCGCCACACTGACCCTCCGCCCCTCTTTCCTGCCCAGACGGGAGAGCCGCAGGATGTCCGGGCCGGCCCGGAGACGGTGCGCCGGGCCGGTTCCCCCTCCCCTGTCCAGCACCGCATAGGAGTACTTCAGGTCGGTATTCAGGTACCGGTAGGATTCGGCGCCCTGCCCGATCCAGGCCATGAGCCGCGTGGGCCGGATGGGGGGCTCTTCCCGGAACGTCCAGCATTCCGTCCCGGGACACGAGCCCCCCCAGGGGAACGCACAGGGGGCCCGGATATGCAGGCCCTCCCTTCCGAGGATGGCCACGATGCGCCGGAGCATGGTGGAGTTGGCCAGGTCCGCGGGCTCAGCGAGCAGGATCCTGCCCCCTGCAGCCAGCCGGTCACCCACCCTGCGGACGATCCCGGCCCGCTCCTGATCCGTGAGGTCCGGTATCTCGTTCAGCACGTTGGAGAAGACGATCAGGTCAAAGGGGCCCGGGAGATCCGTCACCTGCACCTCCCGGATATCAAGGGGAAGCGGGTCCCCGACCCGGATCCCTGGCATACCCCGGGCAAAGGAGGGGACCAGGGCCTGGAATGCTTCCCGGTGCTCGAGGGAGGGTTCAATGGAGGTCACCTCCAGGGAACCGGCTCCTGCCTGCCGGTACCACTCGGTGAGGGCCAGGGGCACGACCCCGGGCCCGGTTCCCACGTCCAGCACCCGCAGGTGGGCCGGGATGGGACCGGCGCGGGCCAGGTCATCAAACAGGAGGAGGGTCTGGAAGAAGACCACCGGGAAGTGGTAGGCCAGGTACGCCATGACACGGTAGCCGGCCCGGTAACTGATCCGGCGGCCGGCACCCTCCCGCCAGTACTCCCCCTTCTGTGCCCGGATGGCGGTCCGGATCCGCTCCTGAACCGTGGGATCGTCCCATGGCTTCCCCGTTTTCCGGGCGATGTACTCCTCCACCAGGCGCTGCACGGGTTCCGGTACCGTGCGGCTCCGGAAGAGTTCCTGCAGCCGCCGATCGCCCTCCGGTGAGATCCGGAGCGGGAGAGGGGCTGTTTCCCGCGGGGGCGCCGGTTCTCCCTTCATCGCTGTACGGATCCGCCGCCCGGGCATATCAACAATAGGGCGGCACCAATTCCCGGCCCCTGAAAGACGACGTCACTTGGCGGTTTCCACTGATTTGGTACGGGAGGGGGCGCTGCCCCCTCCCGGTTCCTCCCCACGACGAGAGGATAGATAATTCCATGGCCATTTACTGAGGCTGCTCCTTTCCGGATCAACCGAGGGGGGGGCGCCCACGCGGCGGGGGGGACCGCAGGTCCCCCCCAGGAGCGTCCCTATAATACCCTGTGAATAGGATCCACCTCTACTCTGTGGTGAGAATCTCCCTCAGCCGAGGGTGCGCCTCATCAGGACCAGGTCGAAGGATTCCCCGAATTTGTTTCCTGCATCCGGAATACGACCGCATTCGCGGAAGCCCTGCTTCTCATGGAAGTCGATGCTCCCGCTGTTCCGGGAGGAGATCTGGGCCACCAGGGTGTGGATCCCCAGACGGCGGGCGTCCTCTGTCATCGCCCCCATCAGCCGGGTGCCCAGCCCCTGCCGCACATGCGAGGGGAGGATGAAGAAGGTAACGGCTGCGGTACCGGAGAAGGCGGGAAACGGCAGGAATGGCCTGAGGATCGCAAACCCCACCACCCTCCCCCTTTCCTCAGCCACGTAGCTCGCATGGGCGCCGTGGATCATGACGTTAAAGAACCCGGGTCCGACGGGCTGGTCCGGGAATGCCGCATGGCTTTCCCTGATATAGTGGTTGAAGATGGAGACCACCGGTTCGCGATCCCCTTCCTTCACGGGCCTGATCCGGATGGCAGGCATTCCGTTCTCCTTCTCCCCGCCGGATCCTGCGCTGCCCGCCGCCATACAGATTGCGGTAGGTGGGGAGAGATGGCGAATGAGAACAGGCGGACGGAATCGGGAACCGTGGACGGGGATATCTTTATGGGGGTGGGACCTGGAGGGAACTCTACCCCCTCCCGTCGCCCTCTCCCAGAGAGGGTAGCCTTCACGCGGCATGGATTCTCATGCTGCCGGATCGGGTAACCCTTCCTTATGAGGGAATCTGCTTCCCGTCCCCCCGGATCTCCCCCAGATCCTGCGAACCGCAGTCCGGGCACCGGGGGTTCCGGCCCATGCTGCGGAACTCGCGGTCACAGCGGCTGCACCGGAACTTCCTCCAGGGCATCTCCTCCAGCTCCAGGAAGACGGGCCCGCCTCCTCCGCACATCGATGTCCACCCCCCGATCTGTCCCTCACTTTCCCGGATGAAAAGGTTTACGGGGATCCCCCTGATTCCATCTGTTCCCTGATCTCGTCGGCAATCCCTGTGGCCGCCGGATCCAGGGGTTCCAGCCGGATGCGGGAGGGATCCGAGATCCCCACGCCCAGCTCCTCTGCCCGTGCAATCTGTTCCAGGTCCCTGATCCTGCCCTGCATCACCTCGCGGGTGGATCCAAAGCTCCGGAGGAGCGCCACCCCTGCACAGTCCATGGCCACCCGGTCCGACCCCGCCAGGATCACCCCGGGGGTGACCAGCCGGCCCCGGTCCGGCCCCCCTGATGCAAACGCTTCGGTGGCATCCAGCACCACCAGGGTCACCGGGTAGAACCGGTTGATCTCGGCGATCATCTTCCGCTGGTGGAGGGAGGTGTGGAGTTCCTGCATATAGTCATGGGGATCCCCGGGGACTTTTCTGGCTACGAGTCCAACGGAATTCTTGAGGGAGAGGGTGAAATGCCCCCCGTACCGGTGGGTCTTGCAGCAGCAGGTCTGGACCACGCATCCTGCCGTCGTGAATTCGCGGGAGATCCAGAAACCATCCTCCCAGTGGAGACCGGGCTCTTTCACCCTGGTCCACCCGTCCTGCCCGGTCCCGTCCAGCGGAACAACCGTGAAACCCATATCGGCGGCCAGCCGGAGAACCCCCCTCTCCTCAAGTACCCGGCGGGTGGTCCCCATCCCGCTCCGTTCGGCCAGGGTCACGGCCGTGGCCCCCGCGGCCTGCACTGCTCCCACGAGGGCAGCCAGGGTATCCGGGTGCGTGGATGCCGGGAACGGATCTGCGCTGTTGTAGTTCGCCTTGACGGCCACCGATTGGCCTGTGATGCCGGAGAGGTCCGCAGCAGAGAAGAGGCGGCCCAGCGATTCGGCACGATCGCGGGCTGCGGAGAGAAAGATCGTGGTGGCGGCCATATGAGAGGCGGGTGGTGTCCTGCGGCAGATATACCTTCCTGCGTGTCCCGGTTCTTATCAGAAGAATGCCAGGTACACCCCTTCAGGAATCAGAAAGGGTGCAGGATACCAGCTACTGTTACCGTGTCCCGTCCTCGGGATCTTCAGAATCAACCCTGGGAAACGTCGCCCGGAAGGCATGGACTTCCCCTTCAAACCGCTCAAGCCGGGCGATGATGGTATAGTCCCGGAGGGGATGTGAGGCGTACTGCTCCTTCACCGACGGTTCCTTCCGGAGCACCTGGATATTTTTCACGAACCGGTCCAGGATCCGCTGGTGATGGGGCGCCAGCGGCCTGCCGTACTCCGGGCCATCGACACCGTATTTTTCCCGGATCTCGCCGAACTCCTTCTCCATCTGGTCGCAGTAGCGCTCAACGCGGGGGAGGGAAATTCCTGAATAGTATTCCAGGGCCCGGACCATCGCTCTCTGGAACAAAATACCGCCACCAGATATAAGAAGGTACCTCTGCATGC
>JAJRDF010000025.1 GCA_028678555.1 Methanomicrobiales archaeon | reverse complement strand
TGCTCCCTCCCGCATCATATGCCGGAGCCGGTCTCTGGTGAATATCCCACCCCCCATCATCCATCCTCCCGCAGGGTGGCTACCTCATCTTTATCATGCTCCGGTGTCACATTTTGTGCTGCAAACAGGAATTCTCCCCAGCTAGGAACGAGCGACCATGTCCAAGAAGAAGGCAGCAAAGACGGGGGTACCGGCCCCGGAAGGATGCAACGGCGTCTGCGAGACCTGTCCGTCCCGTGATCCGAACACCCAGGAGTGCAGTGGCCTCCCCCCGAAGGCAAAGATCGACGTGAAGCATGTAATCCTCGTTCTCTCGGGGAAGGGTGGGGTGGGCAAGTCCACGGTCGCCGTGAACCTGGCCTATGCCCTCTCCAGCCATGGCTTCCAGACAGGGATCCTGGACCTGGATATCCATGGCCCCAACATCCCCATCATGCTGGGGATCCAGGACCGGAAGCTGACTACGCTGGGGAATCTGATCGAGCCGATACGGATCACCGGCTCCCTCTCCGCCATGTCCATGGCATTCCTGCTGCCTGACGTGAGTACCCCTATCATCTGGCGGGGCCCCATGAAGATGGCGGCAATCCGGCAGTTCCTGGAAGAGGTGAACTGGGGTGAACTTGACTACCTGGTGGTGGACCTGCCGCCGGGAACCGGCGACGAGGCCCTCTCCATCGGCCAGCTGGCCCCCAACGTCACCGGAGCGGTGGTCGTGACAACCCCGCAGGAAGTCTCCACCGTGGATTCCCGCAAGGCGGTGAAGTTCGTGGAGAAGATGGGGTTCCGGGTCCTCGGGATCATCGAGAACATGAGCGGCATGGTCTGCCCCCACTGCGGGAAGGAGATCGACCTCTTCGGCGAAGGTGGCGGGAAGCGGGCGGCGGAGGAGATGGGTGTCCCCTTTCTGGGGGCCATCCCTGTGGACCCCGAGATGCGTAAGGCCGGTGACGAAGGCAGGCCCTTCGTGATCAGGCGGGGCGCCGAGAATCCCACCTGGAAGGCCGTGGACGCGGTGATGGAGAACCTGGTGAAAGTGGTCGAGGGATAGATGGACCATGCACGCATCCTGGCGGGAACCGGTACGCCCCTTCCTGTCTATGACTCCATCGTCACCTGCTTCGATGACATCAACCGGCTCCCGGACCTGGTGGAACCCATCTTCCTCGAGACCCAGGGATTCGACGAGGAAACCCTGGACCATCTCCGGTTTGCCCTGATCCGTATCCAGGTATACGCCGACATCCACCGGTACGAGGACATGGAGCATACCCAGAAGGTCAAGTACGTTTCCCAGGTGCTGGAGAAGGTGATCTTCGGCTCGCTTCTCCTGGAGTGGGAACCCCAGGGGAACGACTGAAGGGATCCCCCCGCGCAGGCCATAAAAAGAAACTATTAAATAGCTTGATAGGAAACACACTTCTACCTCCCGGCAGAGTGCGCAGTGCCGCTGATCCTGCGGCACGGTGCATATCCCGGAGGGTGTCTCAGGTTCAGCCCGGCAGGGACAATCTGCACGTGCCGGGCAGCATCCGCAGTGATGAGCCTTTTCTGCCGCTTCGAAACCCTGGATTCCGTGACCCGCCCGGGTCCATCCCGCCCGGATGAGTCCGGCCGCAAAGTCCCTGGATCACCAGGTGGACTGAAGGGAAAAGAAATAAAAAGTGACCGGTGAGGAGTGGATCAGGTCCAGACTTCATCCGTCCTGACCCGTGCCAGGTCAGGTCCAGACCTCATCGGTCCTGACCCGTGCCATCATCTCGACCGGGAGGACGAAGATCTTCCCGTCTCCGATCTTCCCGGTACGGGCGGATGCCCGGATCGTGGCAATGGCGGATTCTACCTCATCGTCCTTCATCACCACCTCGATCTTCACCTTGGGGAGGAGGTCCACCTCCACCTTCTTCCCCCGGTACTGGAGGGTGATCCCCTTCTGCTCGCCCCGGCCCTTCACATCGATGACAGTCAGGGCGATGTAGCCCTTCTCCTCCAGCGCGTGTTTCACGTCGTCCAGTTTCTCCGGCCGGATGATGGCCTGTATCATCTTCATGGTGTCACCTCACCCCTGTGTCCTCTCCCCGTGCTGGGAGATGTCCAGGCCCACGTACTCTTCGTTTTCCGTCACACGGAGGCCGATGGTGGCATCCACGACCCGTGCCAGGACATAGGAGACCACGAAGGCGTATCCCACTGATACTACCACAGCCACGATCTGGGCCGTGAACTGGGCCACGTTCCCGGAGAGGAGACCCGTGTAAGAGTTCACCGTGGCAGAGGCAAAGATGCCCACTGCCAGAGCCCCCCAGACGCCACCCATGCCATGGATGGACCAGGCGTCCAGGGACTCGTCCAGCCCTTTCTGGATCCGGAGCAGCATCATCATGTAGCAGAAGATCCCTGCCACGGCGCCGATGATGATGGCGGCGAGTGGGGTCACGTACCCGGCGGCCGGAGTAATTGCCACGAGACCGGCAACGGCACCGGATACCACGCCCAGCGAAGCCGGCCGGCCATGGTACCAGGATGCAGCCATCCATGCCAGGGCCCCGGCAGCGGCGGCGGTGTTTGTGACCACGAACGCGTTGGCAGCGAGGCCGTTGGCCGCAAGGGCGCTGCCTGCATTGAACCCGAACCAGCCGAACCAGAGCAGGGCTGCCCCCAGGAGGGCCATCGGGATGTTGGCAGGCTCCATGGTATGGACCCCGAAGCCCCTCCTCTTGCCAATAACGAGTGCGATGGCCAGCGCCGAGAAGCCTGCCGAGATGTGGACAACTGTCCCGCCGGCAAAGTCCAGTGCACCTAGACCGGCGAGCCAGCCCCCGCCCCAGACCCAGTGGGCCAGCGGGTCATAGACCAGTGTGGTCCAGAGGAGGCCAAAGACAAGAAAGGCCGAGATCTTCACCCGCTCGGCAAAGACCGAGGTCAGGATGGCCAGGGTCACCGTGGCAAAGACCAGCTGGTACATCATGAAGGCCAGCGCCGGAATGGTGGATGTTCCTGAGGGATCCTGCCCGACTCCAATGAGGCCGGCCAGGCCCAGCCCGCCAATCAGCCCGCTGATGTCAGGACCGAAGGAGAGGCTGTACCCGAAGAGCACCCACTGGATGCTGACCAGGGCAAAGGCGATGAACGAGAGGGCGATCATGGAGATGACGTTCTTGCGCCGGACCATGCCGCCGTAGAAGAATCCCACGCCGGGCGTCATGAGCATGACAAGCGCCGTCGCGGCCAGAATCCATGCCGTATCACCACTATCCAGTACCATAACTATCACCTATCACCGGCTCCGGGGGAGCTCCCGGCCGTCCGGGCACGGTGATTCACCCCGATAATCTCTTCCCGTATTCTTAAGGCAGTCATGTATGCACATCCCTGTGAGGCAGGAAGGAAGTTAGCTTCCACGCTATTTAAATCTATCTTTTCAGGAATGAACAATGTACAGGTCGTGCGGGAGGGGGCTCTGCCCCTTCCCGGTCCCTCCCCAAGTGCGGATAGTCGGTGTTCGGTGTTTTTCTTCTGGGATCTTCTTGTGACAGGAAACCGGTGGGGGACGCCCACGCGGCGGGGGCGGAGCCCCCGGGAGCGTCTCACCAGTAATCAGCACATACGAAATACCGACTCATGGTATTCGAAGACTGCTCCCGCAGGGTGGGGCGGCAGGAGCACGCGGAAAAGAAGGGGAAAAAGGAGAGTTCAGTACCGGTCCAGGTACTGGGTGTGTTCCCAGCCATGGACGGCGGTGCGGAAGGAATCCCACTCCATGGTGGTGATCCGCTCCAGGTTCTCTATGATATGGGGACCCAGGGTCTCTGCCAGGATCTTGTCCTTCGCGAGTTCCCGCATCGCCGAAGGGAGATCGGCGGGGAGGGTATCGATCTTTCTCCGTTTCCGTTCCCGGTCGGTGAGGTGGTAGATGTTCGTATCGGTGCTGGCGGGCGGGGAGATCTTGTTCCTGATCCCGTCCAGGCCGGCTGCCAGCATGCAGGCAAAGGTCAGGTACGGGTTGCACATGGGGTCAGGCGACCGGAACTCGGTGCGGGTGGAGTTGCCCCGGGCGGCGGGCACCCGGATCAGGGCCGAGCGGTTGGTTACCGACCAGCTGATGTACACGGGGGCCTCGTAGCCCGGCACCAGCCGCTTGTACGAATTGATGGTGGGGTTGGCCACCCGGGTGATCCCCTTCACGTGCCTGAGGAGTCCCCCGATGAAATGCAGCGAAAGGTCGGAGAGCCCCCGGGGCTTGTTCGGGTCATAGAATGCGTTCTTCCCTCCCTTGGCGAGAGAGCAGTGGGTATGCATGCCGCTCCCGTTGATCCCAAAGAGTGGTTTGGCCATGAAGGTGGCGTGCAGGCCCTGCTGCAGCGCGATGGTCTTTGTCGCGATCCGGTACGTGATCACGTTGTCCGCGGTGTGGAGGGCATCGCTGTACTTGAAGTCGATCTCGTGCTGCCCTGCCGCGACCTCGTGGTGGGAAGCCTCGATCTCGAAGCCCATCTCCTCCAGGGCCTGTACGATATCCCGCCGCACATTCTCCGCGAGATCGATGGGGGCAAAGTCAAAGTAAGCGCCCGAGTCCTGGGGGACCAGGGAGGGTTTCCCGTCCACCATCTTGAAGAGGAAGAACTCCAGTTCCGGGCCGGTGTTGAAGACGTACCCCATCTTCTGGGCCTGTTCCAGGGTTCGCTTCAGGATGTAGCGCGGATCCCCGATGTAGGGCTTCTCATCGTACGTGTACACATCGCAGATCATCCTCGCCACCTTGGAGTTGGTGGGTCGCCAGGGCAGGATCGAGTAGGTGGCCGGGTCCGGCTTGAGGATCATGTCCGATTCCTCGATCCGGGCGAATCCCTCGATGGAGGAGCCATCAAACCAGATCCCCTGCGTGAGGGCTTTCTCGGCCTGTTCTGCCGGGACCGCCACGTTCTTGGGCTGGCCCTGGATATCGCAGAACTGCAGGCGCAGGAACTTCACATCCTGATCCTTGATCTTCTTCAGAATAGAGGCGCTCGTAGGTTGTTCTCTCATCAGATCACACTCATCTCATGTGGACTTAACCGTTATGAGGTACTTTCTCCGTTTCCGATGGTCCCGTGGTTCAGCAGGTCCCGCGCCCCCCGGGCACCGGCCCGATCCGGGGCGGAGATGGAATCTAGGTTCTACCTAACATTATATATACCTATGTGTTCCACGCTGTAAGGGACTCCGGTGCATGGTACCATCCGGAGCTGAGGGAAGGGCGAACCTGAGACGCAGGGTGCAGTCGTGCACCTTTTTCGTGTGAAACCACAAGGAAAGAGCAATGTGCGGTATCATCGGAGTCATGGATCGCGGCCGGAAGGAGATGGATGGCACGCAGATCCGGCGCGCACTCGCCCAGATGAACGAACGGGGGAGTGGCGAGGGGGCCGGCTATGCCGTGTACGGGTGCTACCCCGAGTACAGGGACTGCTATGCCCTTCACGTCTTTTTTGACAACATCCACGAGAACAAGCAGGCAGTGGATGATCTCCTCGGTCAGTGGGGACGGATCGTCCATGAGGGGCAGATCCCCACCTACGATCAGCCGAACCTCCGCAAGATCCATGCGCCGTGGCGGTACTTCTTCAAACCCGAAAAGAGCCTGATGTCCTGGTCCCCCTCGCCCGAGGACGACATCGTCACCCACGTCGTGATGCGCATCAACACGGACCACAGGGGGGCCCTCGTCATCTCGTCGGGGAAGAACATGGGGGTCTTCAAGGCCTCGGGCTGGCCTGAAGAGGTGGCCGACTTTTACCGGATCCAGGACTACCGGGGATACCTCTGGCTGGGGCACAACCGGTACCCGACGAACACGCCGGGGTGGTGGGGCGGCGCCCATCCCTTCAACCTGCTGGGCTGGAGCGTGGTCCACAACGGCGAGATCACCTCCTACGGCACCAACCAGCGCTACATCCAGTCCTACGGCTATCACTGCACAATGTTCACCGACACCGAGGTGGTGGCCTACCTGATCGACCTCCTGGTCCGGAAGCACAGGCTTCCCGAGGAGCTGGCCGTCCGGGCCCTGGCCCCGCCGTTCTGGGACGAGATCGATGTGATGGGGGAACGTGAGCGGAAGCTGAACACGGCCCTCCGGCTCACCTACGGGCCGGCACTGATGAATGGTCCCTTTGCCATCGTTGTCGCCAACCCGTCCATGATGATGGGCTTCACCGACCGGATCAAGCTCCGCCCGCTGGTGGCAGGCGAGTGCGGTGACCGGCTCTATATCTCCAGCGAGGAAGCGGCCATCCGGCGGATGGAACCCTCGGTGGAGCGGATCTGGATGCCCCGGGCCGGTGAACCGGTGATCGGGAGGGTGAACGGATGACCATCGGGTCCACGCCACCTCGGTACCGGATCTCTGTCGACCGTGACCAGTGCATGCTCTGCGAGCGGTGCATCACCGAGTGCCCCTACGGCGTCTTCCGCAGAAACGGGGAGCGGATCGCGGTGAACTCCCGCCAGTGCACCGCCTGCCACCGGTGCATCGCCATGTGCCCCCGGGATGCCATCGACCTGGAAGAGCAGCCCGTGGACTACCGGAGCCACCCGGTCTGGACGCGGGGGACCCGGGAGGCCATCTACAACCAGGCACGGACCGGCCGGATCATCCTGGCCGGCATGGGCAATGCCGGCGACTACCCGGTGATCTTTGACCGCCTGGTGCTGGACGCCTGCCAGGTGACGAACCCCTCCATCGATCCCCTGCGGGAGCCGATGGAGCTCCGGACGTACCTGGGGAAGAAGCCCTCCCGGCTGGAGATCCGGAACATCGGGGGAGATGACGTGGAGCTGGTGACGGAGCTCACCCCGAATCTGCAGCTGGAGACACCCATGATGATCGCCCACATGTCCTACGGGGCCATCAGCCTGAATGCACAACTCTCCCTGGCCCGGGCGGCGGCCGCCATCGGCACCTTCATGGGGACCGGTGAGGGGGGCCTTCACCAGGCCATCTACCCGTACCAGGACCGGATGATCGTGCAGGTGGCCTCCGGGCGGTTCGGGGTGGACATCAACTACCTGGAGCGGGGCGCAGCCATCGAGATCAAGATCGGCCAGGGGGCCAAGCCGGGCCTCGGCGGCCATCTCCCGGGCGAGAAGGTCTGTGAGGACGTCTCCTGCACCCGGATGATTCCGCTGGGGACGGATGCCCTCAGCCCGTCCCCCCACCATGATATCTACAGCATCGAGGACCTGAAGCAGCTGGTCCGGTCCCTGAAGGAGGCCACCGAGTGGAAGAAGCCGGTCTTTGTGAAGATCGCAGCGGTCCACAACACGGCTGCTATCGCCGCAGGCATTGCCCGTTCCTCGGCGGACGCCGTCGTGGTGGACGGATTCCGGGGCGGGACCGGCGCCGCCCCCCGGGTCTTCCGGGACCACGTGGGGATCCCCATCGAGGCGGCGATCGCGTCGGCGGACGCCAAGCTCCGGCAGCAGGGGATCCGGAACCAGGTCTCCCTGATCGCGAGCGGTGGCATCCGGGAGAGCGCCGATGTGGCCAAGGCCATCGCGCTGGGGGCTGATGCCGTGTACATCGGCACGGCCGCGCTCGTGGCCATGGGGTGCCGGGTCTGCGGCACCTGCTACCGGGGGCTCTGCCCCTGGGGCATTGCCACCCAGCGGGAGGATCTCACGGCCCGCCTGGACCCTGACGTGGAATCGGAGCACGTGGCCAACCTGATCCATGCCTGGACCCTGGAGCTCTCGGAGCTGATGGGTGCTGCCGGGATCAACAGCATCGAGTCCCTGCGGGGGAACCGGGACCGGCTCCGGGGTTACCTGCTGGACGAGGGGATCCTGAAGGTGCTGGACGTGAAGCCGGTGGGGGCGTGACCATGGGCGGGACCATGGGTGGAACCATGGGCGGGACCATCCGGATCGATGCGGCGGAGATGGACTACACCACCCTGAACCGGAAGATCCGGAGTGCCGCGGCCGGCGGCGTGTCCGAGGTGATCCTGGACCATGTGCTGGGTCAGCGGTTCATCGCGGACGGCCTCCGGGGGACCGTGCGGCTCATCATCAATGGTGTCCCCGGCGGTGACCTGGGGATGTTCATGTCCGGCCCCACCTGCATTGTCCACGGCAACGCAGACCATGCCCCGGGGAACACGATGGATGGCGGTATGATCGTGATCCACGGGTCGGCGGGCGATGCAGTGGCCCACAGCATGCGTGGGGGGAAGGTCCTGGTCCGGGACGACATCGGTTACCGGGGCGGGATCCACATGAAGGAGTACCAGGAGAAGTCCCCGGTCCTCATGGTGGGGGGGAACGCCCGGGCGTACCTGGGCGAGTACATGGCCGGCGGGCTCATCATCGTCTTCGGGATCGGCGGCGGGGCGGCCGTCACCGAGCGGGGGATCGGGAGCGGGATCCATGGCGGGGAGATCTATATCCGTGGGCCGGTGGAAGACCGGCTCCTGGGAGTGGGGGCAAAGAAGAAGCCCTTCGGTGCCGCGGAGCGGAAGCGGATTGCCCCGTTCGTGCAGGAGTTCGCCTCCCACTTTGACATGGACGGGAAGGCCCTCCTGGATGGAGACTACACCCGCATCGGTCCGGCGTCAGCCCGGCCCTTTGCCAGCAAGTACACCTGGGAGTGAACCGATGGCGAACAAGAGCTACCGGAACCTGAAGGAGGAGGTATGGGAGCAGGGACTCTGCTCCGGCTGTGGTGCCTGCGTCGCGGTCTGCCCGGCCGATGCCCTCCATTTCCCGGCCCTGGACCCGGGGACGGCCCCGTTCTCACCGGCCTACTGCAAGGAGGAGACGGACGGGGTCCCCTGCGGAGCATGCGTGGCTGTCTGCCCCCGCACCGGCAACCGGCTTCCAAAGCAGATGCTGGGTGAGTACCGGGAAATCTGGCCGGCCCGGGCAGGATTCGACGTTCCCCGGCGGCAGAGCGGGGGCGCGGTGACGGCGCTTCTCTCGAATGCCCTGGAGGAGGGGCTCGTGGACGCCGTGGTGACCATCGCCGAGGACCGGTTCACGCTCCTGCCCCGGTCCGTGGTTCTCACGTCACGGGACGCGCTGGTCCACGAGGCCGGCAGCCGGTACCAGTGGTGGGTCCCGCTCCTCGCCTCCCTGAAGGAGGCGGTGGTGGAGCGGAAGTACCGGCGGGTGGCGGTGATCGGGGTTCCGTGTGCCATCCAGGCCCTCCGCCTCATGAAGGAGAGCGATCACCAGCTGGTCAAGCCCTTCGGTCGTTCGATCCGGCTCCTCCTGGGGCTCTTCTGCACCGAGACCTTCGATTACCGCATGCTCGTGGACGAGATCCTGGGGAAGGGGCAGGGAATTGCGCCCTGGGAGGTGAAACGGCTGGACGTGAAGGGCAGGCTGGAGGTGACCCTGGAGGGGAAGCCGGCGGTTGTCCTGCCGCTGAAGGACCTGGAAGCCGCCGTGCGGCCGGGGTGCCACGCCTGCACCGATCTCACCTCCGTGGATGCCGATATCTCCGCAGGAGCGGTGGGGAGCCCGAAGGGCTATACCACGCTCCTCGTCCGTACCGCTGAGGGGAAGTCCTTCGTCGACCGGGCCCTCGCATCCGGCCGGCTGGAGAAGGGAGACGGGGAGGTGGACCTGGCGGCGATAGAGAAACTGGCCGTCCAGAAGGCGAAGCGGCTGCGGACGGCGACGCCGACGACGCCGAAGAAGTAGCGGAAGGTCTCACCGGTTTTCCTGTATTGTTTTACGACAGGAACAACGACGGGGACGCTCCTGGGGGGGAATCCTCGGTTCCCCCCCGCGTGGGCGTCTCCCCTCTGCATGAGGTGTTCCTCCCCGCCGGTTCCAACTGATAATCCGGCTCAGGCTATCTTGTCACGCGGATAACTGCGTATCAACATGTAGGCAATACATTCTCATTTCTTACCGCCGCCTTCTCATTGGGCGGCATCTGCATAGCAACTTTCTCCGCGTACCCACATGCCTGTTTTTACGAGTGCGTCCAATAATCCGAATCCCACGTGATGTAGGGGACAGGGCCAAGGTTGGGGCCACCGACATCATATTCGACGGTGACTGCTCCACCCAGTACCGTTTCGGCTGCTGCCGCGGGCCGATCTACATCATCCCTTTGAACTTGGCAAAGAGTCCTATCATCACTAAGGATGAGTCGGAGATCTTTTTTTTGGGGGGGGGGCTGTACTAGATTAGAGTTTTATATATGTCCCCACACAACCCTCAACGTTTCGAGTTTTTGCATGGGTGTTCCGTAATGAAACATGAACTCACATTTCGACGAGCCACCGAGTGTAGCTCAGCCCCCCAGCCGTTGACAATCTGCCGAATATCCCAGCTGCCTCACATCACCGCGCCATCAGCGCGAACACACCCCATCCAAGGTATTCACGCGTGTACGCGGCGTAGCGTTTTGGCTCCAAAGTCAGTTTGGCTCTCACATCTTTCGCGAAGTCGTCGTCGGGATTCGCTTCGAGCCATCGGCGCATGGTGAGCCACTTGGCCGCTTCGTACCTATCCCAGCCTTCTTGGTCAGCCAGAACCATTTCCACAACGTCGTAATCGAGGTCGCCGAAAGACGCGAGAAGTTCTGGAAGCATGAGAAAGTCGGAGATAGAATTCGCAAAGCATCCCTTGGCAACGTCTTCCGTCGGTGGTAACTGCCGCCAGTAGGGCTCGCCGATGAGGATGATTCCTTTGGAGCGGAGACTCTTCGCCAGAAGCTTGATGGTGCCGACGACTCCCCCACCGATCCACGTGGCACCGAGACAGGCTGCCACACCGACCTTTTCGTCGGCGACGTAGCCGACAGCGTCGCCGTGGATGAACTCGACTCGATCGGCGACTCCGAGTTCTTCAGCGCGGAGTTTCGCTTGCTCGGTGAACAACTGGCTCATGTCGATGCCGACGCCGGTGATTCCGTAATCGCGTGCCCAGGTGCACAGCATCTCGCCCGAACCGCTGCCGAGGTCGAGCACACGGGCCCCCGATTCCAGGCGCAACGCTGCGCCGAGAGTGGCGAGCTTTTCTGGTGTGAACGGGTTATGGATGCGGTGAGCACTT
>JAJRDF010000024.1 GCA_028678555.1 Methanomicrobiales archaeon | reverse complement strand
CCGCACGCTCGCTGGCAGCGTCGATATGCCCTACTCGGTTCTGAACATGTTCGGGACGCAGGGCCTGACCTGCGGCTATGACGGCGGCGAGCCGGCGGCGCCGGAGGAGTACCGCGGTACCTTCCGCTTCACCGGGACCATCAGGCGGGTCACGGTGGATCTGTCCGGGGATCTGATCCAGGACAGTGAAGCCGACATGAAGATCGCGATGGCAAGGCAGTGAAAAGTCCTTTTAGGGGCCGGCCATACCAGGGAACCTCTTTCCCGGAACCCTTCTTTCCCGTGTCTCCTGGACCAGGAGTGGCTGAGGAGAGGGTGAACCAGGATGAACCGGGAAACGGTGACATCTCATGCCCCGCCATCATAAGAAGGAAGCGCCCTGGTTGTCACAGTTGAGAGCGCCGGCCGGGTCCCCCCACGCACCCATACCCTTTCAGGCGGGCCCCGGCCGGATGTTATGCCGCGATTTTCAATCCCAGTTGCAGGGCTTCACTCCTCCGGCGCACGGCCTCCCGGTCCTCTTCGACGAGATCGCCAGCCAGGCTCTCCACCTGGATCAGGGTGACGTGGCGGAGCAGCTCCTGGCGTGAACCCGGTGATTTCGTGTCCTGGCTGATCACACTGATAGTCTCCAGCATGTGCAACAGGATACGCGCATTGTCACAGCTGGCATGGCGAAGCATATCGAAGGCAGCGCTGAGTAATTCGTGGAACGTCACCGGATCGAACACGAGGCGCAACCGGCCCTTCCTGTCATAGACATTCGGGCTTATCGTACCCTGCCGGGCAAACAACGCCAGGCCATCGCCGAGATAATCCAGGCATGTCATGGCAGTGAAAGGGTCATTGATCGCCGGAGACATGGCCCTGACGGCGATTTCAGTCAGCTGGTTCACGGCATATTCCACATCCTGGGTGGGTGTGCGCTGGGTTCCGAGATGGAAAGCGTCTTTAATGTCTTCATCCAGCTGCGTATCGACCCGATCGGCGGGCCACACCCGTGCAACCACCATACCGCTCCTCACAAAGTCACCCGGCTTGTGCTCCAGGCGGATGAAGATGTCATTGGCTTCAGCCAGGGTAAGGATGTACTCCGGATCGATGTACTGGATGTAACCCGGTGTACTCACATGAACCGGATGGGCCTCCCCCTCCCACAGTGAATCCGGCGGGCTCTTGACGGTTTGAGGCTCTCCTTCACCAACCCTGGCTTCTTCCAGGTTCACTTCACGGACTGTCTTCAGCAGCTCTTCACCCGCCGCAGCCGCGATATTGGGAGCCTGGAGCATGACGCTGATATGCTGGATCAGCAGGATGAGCGAAGCGAAGGCGGCCACGGTAAGGTACAATCCAACTGTAGTAGTGATCTGAGGCCCCTGGGGTTGTACTTCGGCCGGAAGAATGATCATGGCACCGGCGATGCAATAAGCAAAGGCGGCCACAAACATGCCCAGGACCAACTGGGTGGTGTGATCACGCAGGAAGACGCGCAACAGGCGTGAACCGTACTGGGCAGCCACGGTGGAAAGTGGCAGCGTGAGGAGCGTGAAGACCACCCCGGCGGTTGTCAGGATTACGGTGGCCATGGTGAACAGATACCCACGCAGTTCGCTTGCACTGCCTGACACGATGAGACGGTTATCATACAGGACTTCGTTGGGGATGTGCCCATCCAGCCAGTACATCGACCATGCCAGCAGGACCGCTGCCAGCGCCATGACCGCGGGAATCAACAGGAGATTCACATTCAACCGGTCCCATGTGTAACGACGTGCGATTCTGCTCCTCAATGGAATTCTCATGCGGAACCCCCCGATGGATGCGTACCCAGTGCTCAGGTCAGACTGAAGGTGGCGTCCGATAATATAGCATATGGTTCGATCATCCCGCCGGGCGCAGGATGATCTTCCCCGGGAAGACCTTTGTGACCGGGATTCCTGAGGGGATACGCAGACCTAGGGTATGCTCAGACAATCTCCGTTCCGGGGAAGCGCATGCGGTACTCCCGGACAGCGGACTCGGTGGAGGTGAAGATGTTCCCATCGCCCACGTGGTCACGGAGACCGGTGATCCCCATCCGGTCCCGCACCGGTCCCCGGACGTGGGCAAATATCAGCTCAATCTTTCTCTCCCTGAAAGTATCCACAAGCTCACGGAGCATCTCTACGGTGGCAAGGTCAAGGTCAGCGGTTGCCCCGATGTCAAGAATGAGGGCACGGAGGTCTTTTCCGGCGCTCACCAGGTCAAGGATACCTTTCCTAGCGACATTCGCATTGAAGAAGAAGAGGGGGGCATCCAGCCGGAGGATCAGGAGCCCGGGGATGGACTCGTTCTCCGGTGCCCTGATGATGTCCCCATAGGTCCCGTCCTGCCCGGGCACCTTCCCCAGTACCGCGAGACCCGGCCTGCTCGCCCTGTACAGGACGATGATGAGGGAGAGGACCACGGCAATGACGAGCCCTTCCAGGATACCGATGACGATGACCCCGAGGAGCGCGGTCACCGCCAGCCAGAAATCGGTCCTGTGCGTGGCATAGTAGCGTCTGAGGCCTGCCACGTTCAGAAGCCCGATGACAGCGGTTATGACGACCGCCCCGAGAACCGCCTGGGGCAGGTTCCTGAAGAGCGGTGCGATCAGGATCACGGTGAGGAATATCAGGGCCGCGGTCAGGAGACCGGAGACCTGCGTCCTTCCCCCCGCAGCCTCGGCCGTTGCCGTGGAGGAGAGAGTGGCATCCACGGTCGCTCCCTGGAAGAGCCCGCAGCCGATGTTTGCCGAGCCCAGTGCGATCAGCTCCTGGTCGGGATCGATCTCGTAATGGTAGCGTGCGGCATACACCCGGGCGACCCCGATGCTCTCACCGATAGCGATGAAAACGATGCCGATGGCGCCGGCGAGAAGGAACGGTATCTCAGCGAGGCCCACCTGCGGGATGCCGGGTGCCGGGAAGCCTGCAGGGATGGTACCCACGACACTGACTCCATACTCCGTCAGGTTCAGGAGATTCACGGCCAGGATCCCGGCGACAAGGGCAACGAGGGCTGCGGGGACCACCGGGTACCTCCGTTTGAGCAGGAGAATGAGAATGATGGCTCCCACACCGATCGCCAGGGTCCACGGGTTGGTGAGACCGAGGTTCGCGATGAGCTGGGCGAGCTGCTGGAAGAAGGTTCCCTCACCTCCCGGGACACCGAAGATCTTCGGTACCTGCCCGATAATGACCATGAGAGCAATCCCAAAGACGAACCCTGTGACTACCGGCCGGGAGAGGAAGTCCGAGATGAACCCGAACCGGGCGAGCCCGGCGATGAGAAGGATGATCCCTGCCAGGAGGGCGAGCCCAGCCGTAAGCGCGATGGTAGACGCCTCATCCCCGAGTGCAAGGGGTGCCACTATCGCGGCAGACGTGATGGCCATGGTGGAGGTCATGGCCACCCTGAGGTTCCGGCTCGTCCCTAAGATTGCGTACGCGGCCAGGGCGATCGTCGAGGCGGCGAGGCCGGCCTGGGGCGGGATACCCGCGATCTCGGCGTAGGCCATCGAGGCAGGCACGAGAACTCCCCAGACGGTGACTCCCGCGATGAGGTCCGGTACCAGGTTATCCCGCTTGTAGGAGGGCAACCAGTTCCGGATCGGGACATATTTCCTGACCCGCCCCTGAGGCTCCTGCATGATCACCTCACGTGGGTTCAAATACTATATTGGCCTTTTGCATTGTTTTCCCCCCTTGGCATGGATTCCCGTTTGTTGACAGGATCAGGTTGGCGGGAATTCCTGGAGACCCCCGCCGGTAAGATACCCGGGAGCAATACCCTTTTTTCATCTGTCACCGAAGATCTTCTGAAATCCATGCCTGCCTGCCAGCTCCCTGCATTCCATCTCATGGCAAAACCCGGCGGCTCCCGGTGCAACCTGGCCTGCCGGTACTGCTTCTACCTGCGCAAGGGTGAGCTGTACCCGGGGAGCAGGTTCCGGATGCCGGATAAGGTTCTGGAGGAGTACATCCGGCAGACCATCGAAGCCCACTGCATCCCGGAGGTCACCTTTGCATGGCAGGGTGGCGAGCCGACGCTCCTGGGCCGGGATTTCTTTGAGAAGGCAATGGCTTTGCAGAAGAAATACCGCAGGCCGGGCATGGTGATCCAGAACACCATCCAGACGAATGGTATCCTGGTGGACGACCGGTGGTGCGAATTTTTCCGGGCCAACCGGTTCCTCGTGGGTATCAGCCTTGACGGACCCCGGGAATTGCACGATGCCTGCAGGACAGACGCTGCGGGGAAGGTAACTTTTAACCGCGTGATGCGGGGTCTCTCTCTCCTGAAAAAGCATCGCGTGGATTTCAATATCCTCTGCACCGTGAATGCCGCGAACGGGGACCACCCCCTCGAGGTGTACCGGTTCTTCCGTGACGGGGTGAAGGCCCGGTTTCTCCAGTTCATTCCCGTGGTGGAACAGGACCAGGAGAGCGGTACCGTGAACCCCTGGTCCGTCAGGCCGGAACAGTGGGGGAAGTTTCTGGTCGGGGTCTTCGATGAATGGGTGAGGCATGACGTGGGAACCGTCTATGTGCAGCATTTCGACACCGCCCTCGCCAGCTGGTACGGGGAGCCGCATGGGATATGCGTCTTCTCGCCTACCTGCGGGACCGCGATGGTGATCGAGCATAACGGCGATATCTACTCGTGCGATCATTTTGTCGACCCGGATCACCTGCTCGGGAATATCCTCTCGGTTCCTGCGAAAGAACTGGTCAACAGCGGGAGACAGGTGCAGTTTGGCCGTGACAAGCGGGAGACGCTCCCGGGTTACTGCCGGAATTGCCCGGTGCTCTTTGCATGCCATGGCGAATGCCCGAAGAACCGGTTCGCGGTCACTCCTGAGGGGGAGCCGGGCCTGAATTATCTCTGTGAAGGTTACCGGATGTTCTTCTCGCATATCGCCGGGCCGATGGAATTCATGGTACAGGAACTGAACGCCGGCCGGCCGCCGTCCCATGTGATGAAATTCATGGCAGGGAAAAAGACAACAGGGGACGGGTCACGCACACATCGAAGAAACGCCCCGGGGTAGCACCTCCTGCACACCGCGGACAGGGGTCGTTCCTGTTCTGGAAGAGGATCAGTACCGGACAGGCGGAGTCCTTCCCTTCATCCCCGGGAAATAGATTTTTCCGGTACGTATCAACTGTCATTCGAAACACGGAAAAAATTAAATTTTTACCCAGAGGTAGGCCGCGATGGCAGCAATCATGATTCCGATTGCGGCCCCGAGTTCCAGGATCCCGGTTCCCGTACTCAGGGTGAGAGCGGCGCCGAGGAAGATCACTGCGAGCGCAATGACCGTGAGCCCGAGAAGTTTCGTTTTCAGGTCGTCAAGAGTGCGAATTTCCACCCACCCGGGAAGGGGTGCTTTTGCGATGAAGAGCTCATAGAGCCCCATGGAGATCAGGTAAAAGACCGTGGCTACCAGGAAGATATCAATGATCTGGACCGCGGTGGCGAGATATTCCTTGACCACATGAATATCCACGCTGAAATTCAGGACAATGTGATACACCCCGTAGAGGCTCAGGAGGAAACCATACAAAAAAAGAGCCACAGAAATAATTCCGGTACCAATAACCGCAAGGAGAAAGAGCCATTTGCTGGTGAATGCAAGGGAATGGACAAACGTTGTCGGCGTGTGATGCCCCTGCGATTCCTGCTGCGACGATGAATGAGCCTCCCCTTTCTCCTGAGACGTGTGTGGTGCTCCTTCGTTCCCATCGGGGGTACGGGTGTCGTCCGGATTCATGAGTTTCCTGCCATGAATGGATGGGCTCAGGACATGAACGGCTGCAATTCTCTTTAAGATATCGGATTTTACTGTTCAGCGCGAACACGGGGGAGAGACGAAGGATGGGGGAGAGGTCAAGACGGCTGATCCTGCTGTCCAGATGGTCCTCTGGATGCAGGAACAGGGTGGGTGGCACGTGAGAGAAATTGTGAGAAGATGGCAAAGGATTATGGGAGTCTGGTGAGAGCCGTCCGGTGGGGATGGTATGAGAACATATCATGTCTTTTTCGCCTGTATTGCCATCGCGATCCTGCTGACCGTCGGGGCCGGGTGCATGTCAGAAGAGGAGCCCCGGGATGGCGTGACACTCACGCCCGTGTCCATGACCACAGTGAATATCACCGCCAGTGGCCGGGAGTATCCCGCGTTCCTCGCGGTACCGGCCGGATCAGGGAAGTTCCCTGCCATTGTCCTTCTCCACTCCTTCAACGGGCTGGAACCGGGCTACCGGGAGATGGTGGGGGACCTGGCTTCGGATGGCTTTGTGACCATTGCTCCCGAGTGGCAGACGTACGGGCGGCAGCAGGAGGATGCCACGGTAGAGGCGATCATCCGTGGCTCCCTGGCATATCTCGCCACCCGTCCCGAGCCGGACATGGACCGGGCTGGCCTCACCGGGTTCTGCGCCGGGGGGCGGTACACGATGCTCTTCCTCCCCCGGATGCCTGAGTTCCGGTCCGGCGTGGCCTGGTACGGGTTCCCCTACAACGGGGCTACCAATGACACCATACCGGCTTCCCGGATCCCGGAGCTGCAGGTCCCGATGCTCATCATCCATGGCACCCGTGACGTGCCCAGCCCTGTCCAGAGCATCTACAACTACACCATGGAACTGGACGCGGCAGACAAGTACTTTGAGCTGAAGGTGTACCAGGGGAAGCCCCACGGGTTCATGATCACCAACGGAACCCTCTCGCACGACGATCCGTCACAGGACGCCTACCGGGAGATGGTCGCCTTCTTCCGGCGGACCCTCACCTGAACCCTCCCTTTTCAGAGGCATTCCCCGGCTGGAGGTGCGTATCCTAAAAACTGCCCGGTTCCCAAAAGCTCATCAGGGGGGAACCGCGAATAGTTCCCCGGTGAACTGGGATGGCAGAGCCACTGGGCGAGGAGCGCTACCGGAATGCATTTTCTGTGGATCAGGTGGAGTGCGGGAGCACCCGGGAACTGAAGCCCCTGGAGGAGATCATTGGCCAGGAAAGGGCCCTCGCCGCCCTCACCTTCGGCCTGGACATCCAGCAGCAGGGATTTAATGTCTTTGTCTCCGGGCTCCATGGCACCGGAAGAAAATCCGCGGTCAAGAAGTTCCTGGACCGGCTGGCCAGTACACGGCCACAGGGGTATGACTGGATCTATGTGAACAACTTCTCTGACCCGTACGAGCCCAATGCCATCCGGCTCCCCCCGGGAATGGGGACAGATTTCAAGGAGGATATGGCCGCCTTCATCAGCGAGGCGAAACGGGTGATCCCCAAGGTCTTCGAGAGCGAGGACTACGTGAACCGGTCCAATGCCGCGATCCAGTCCATTGAGAATGAGAAGGCCCAGATCTTTGCCCGTATCGATGCCACCGCCCAGGAGAAAGGGTTCCTCATCCAGCCAAGCCCCACCGGTCTCCTGACCATACCCGTAAAGGATGGGAAACCGCTCCCGCAGGAGGAGTTCCTGGCCCTCCCCCCTGCAGAACAGGCGGATTTCCAGAAGAGACGGCTGGACCTCATGGCGGAACTGCGGAACCGGTTCCGGGAGCTTCGGGACCTGGACCAGAAAGGGAACGAGAAGATCGTGGCCCTGAACAGGGAGGTGGCCCTCAGCGCCATTGGCCACCGGGTGGCAGCCATGAAGGATAAATACGCGAAGGTTGCAGAGATCCTCCCCCATATCGATGCCGTCCAGAACGACATCATCGACAACCTGCCCCAGTTTCTGGGGGGGGAAGGTCAGCAACCGCAGCAACCGCAGCAGCCGCAGCAGGGCCCGAACCCGATGCAGAATCCGCTGGTCCGGGAACTGATGTTCCGGAAGTATGAGGTGGACGTGCTCGTGGACAACTCTGATGTCAAGGGAGCTCCCGTTGTCTACGAGAAGAACCCGACCTACCAGAACCTCGTAGGGAAGATCGAGAAGGAGTTCTCGTACGGCGTGGTCACCACCGATTTTACCATGATACGGCCCGGATCGATCCACCGGGCCAATGGCGGATACCTGGTCATCTCGGTGGAGGACCTCTTCCGGAATCCCTTTTCCTGGGACGGCCTCAAGACCGCCCTCAAGACGGGGGAGGTGACTATCGAGGATCCAGGCGAGCGGATGGGATTCATCACCACAAAAGGCCTGAGGCCCGAGCCTATACCCCTCAATGTGAAGGTAATCCTGATCGGGACACCGATTATCAATCAGATCCTCTACACCCAGGATCCGGACTACCAGGAGCTCTTCAAGATCAAGGCGGATTTCGATACCACCATGGACCGGAACGAAGAGAATGTCCGGAACTACGCCGCCTACATCTGCATGGCGTGCACAGAGTTCGGCCTCAAACACCTCGACGCATCCGGGGTTGCAAAGATGGTGGAGTACGGGTCGCGCCTCGCGGACGACCAGCAGAAACTCAGCACCCGTTTCTCCCACATCGCCGACATCCTCCGGGAGGCGAGTTACTATGCCACCCAGGAGCAGTCTGAGTTCACCACCGGTGCACATGTCCAGAAGGCCATCGAGCAGAAGATCTATCGGTCCAGTCTGATCCAGGAGAAGATCCGGGAGTACATCGCCCGGGGGATCTTCCTCATCGACACGAAGGGCAATGCCGTGGGACAGGTGAACGGCCTCTCGGTGATAAGCCTTGGGGACATTGAATTCGGCCGCCCCTCCCGGGTCACCGCAAGCGTCGGGGTGGGCCGGGGAGGCATCATGGATATCGAACGGGAGTCGGCGATGGGCGGTCCCACCCATACGAAGGGCGTCCTGATCCTCTCCGGCTACCTGGCCAGCAAATACTCACAGGACAAGCCTCTTTCCCTGTCGGCCCGGCTCGTTTTCGAGCAGAGCTACTCGGGGATTGATGGAGATTCCGCATCCAGCACCGAGCTCTACGCCATCCTCTCGGCGCTCTCCGGCCTTCCCATCCGCCAGACGCTCGCCGTCACCGGCTCCGTGAACCAGCGGGGCGAGGTCCAGGCCATCGGGGGGGTCAACGAGAAGCTGGAGGGTTTCTTCGAGGTCTGCAAGGTTCAGGGGCTCACCGGGGAGCAGGGGGCCATGATCCCGGCCAGCAACGTGCAGAACCTGATGTTAAAAGAGGAGATCGTGGAGGCGGCGAAGGCAGGGAAGTTCCGGATCTACCCTGTGAAGACCATCGATGAGGGGATCGAGGTACTCACCGGGGTTCCGGCCGGCCAGCGTGGAGAGGATGGGAAATTCCCGAAGGGCACGGTGAACTTCCTGGTGGATAGACGCCTCCGCGAACTGGCAGAGACGTACAAGGAATTCAAGGCAGGGGAGTAAGCATCATGGAAAATCTTGGCATTTCATCCGAGATCCCCCCCGGTTCGATGAGGGGATTCACTGCAGGCGGAAAGAAGATACTTGTCGCGAACATCGGCGGAACCTTCCATGCGATGGATGCCGTCTGTTCGCACATGCAGGGAGACCTGACGAAGGGGAAACTGGAGGGGGCAGTGGTCACCTGTCCCCGCCACGGCTCCCGGTATGATGTCACCACCGGGAAAGTGGTGCAGAACGTGAGTACACTCGTGAAGTTCGCCACCGGAAAGGTGGCAACGGACCTGAAGACCTACCCGGTCAGGGTGCAGGACGGTTCACTGTTCGTGGACCTCTGAACGGCCTGTTCTTTCCGACGAGGAAACCGTGCCAGTGAGCGGTGGGATGCGCCGGCTGATGCCATCCCGCACGATCCCCCTTTCATCGTACACGAACCCTCATCCCCTGACGGTATCATCCCAGTTACGGCGTTTCCCCCCGGAAACGACCATGTGGTACTCCCGCAGGAGGGCCGAGCGGTACTCCTGCATCTTCCTGGTGGGGATGTAGTTGAACTGCCGGACCCGTTTCACCAGGGCATCGGCGATCGCTTCATCGTCGGATAGGTGCAATGACGCTACGTCCTGGACGATCCAGTCCAGCCGGTCAATTCCCGTCTCCTTCCCGTCGATGGGTATCTTCTTGATCTTGATCTGATCCGGAGGGATCCCCCCACAGATCGTGCAGTAATACCCGTCCTTTTCGTCACCTGCCATCGGTTACTTCCCTGGCGAGCCTGGCAACACCCCGAGCTGCTGCATGAGGCCCATCAGATTCGCCTCGCCCCAGAGCTCGGCGATCTTCCCCTCGCGCAGACGGAAAATTTCAATGCCGGTCATTTCAATCTCTTTTCCAGTCGGCGGAAGACCCATGAACTCACCCCGGTGGATACCCCGTGCAGTGAAACGGCAGGTGACCCTGTCGCCATCCGCCATCATATCTTCGATGCTGACATGCAATCCATGGAAGGCAGCCCGGCAGGTGGTGATGACCATGTTCATCGCCTCGATCCCCGGTCCCGGTGTCGGCAGGGGAGTATGGAGTGAAAATTCGGAAGCGAGCAGTGCATCGGCCGCCTTGAGGTCACCTTTTGAAGGGCCGACGTCGAAAAATTGGCGGACAACCTGCATATTTGACTGTTCTGCTGCAGTGGTGGACATACTCATATGCTCGATGGAGAACGGGATAATCGTGTTGCCATCGGGTGAGGAACAACTGGATGTACCGGGACATACCTCACCCAGCCTGGACTGCATGTGGACCAGGCGAAGGAGGATGGCAGGCACAGGCTAAGCCGGTGCAGTGGCTTCCTCCTGTAGCATACGTGAGGAGATCACAGCACCTGCCCGTCAATGGAGATAGTGATCTCCTTCACCGGGATCTCCTTTCCCGACAACTCCAGGGCCCGGTCAACGATGTGGGTCACTCCGCTGCAGCACGGGACTTCCATGTGAAGAATGGTGAGGGATCGGATCATGTGGCGGGACAGAATCTCGGCAAGCTTCGTGATGTAGCCGTCAATATCGGTGTCCAGTTTCGGGCAGAAGATGATCACGATCCTGTCCTTCAGGAAGTCGCGGTGGAAGTCAGCGAAGGCGAAGGGGACGCAGTCCGCGGCGATGAGCAGGTCCGCGTCATCGAAGTAAGAGGCATTCGGGTTCAGGAGTTCCAGCTGGACCGGCCACTGCCTCAGC
>JAJRDF010000023.1 GCA_028678555.1 Methanomicrobiales archaeon | reverse complement strand
CTCCGTATTCCAGGTGGCTCGCGCCCCGTCGCGGCGGCTGAGGCATTCTCTCTGCAGGATGTGACGGGAGAAAGGGATTGATGCATACCTGTGAGACGCTTCTGGGGGCTTCGCCCTCCCCGCCGCGACACCTGAGGAATTCTACCTGCAGGATGTGACGGGGGAATGGAATTGGTGTCCACCAGTGAGACGCTCCTGGGGGGCTCCACCCCCCCGCCGCGTGGGCGTCCCCCCGCGGTGAATGGGACGATCCTTCGGTCCCCGGAAAAATCTCGGCTCATGCTGTCCCCACGGGGGAGGGACCGGGAGGGGACAATGCCCCCTCCCGCAGCAATCCAAATGAACCGTTGGAGCTAATGATCCCACAGACTCTCCTCTCCCCCCGACCGGACCGTACCCAACCATTTATTACGCGATGAGGCGAGATTTCACACATGGCTGAGGATCCGGCGGCGGCGGTCCACGCCGACGAGGGAATGGTGACGGTAAAGCGGGAGTTCCTGGAGTACATCGAGAAGAACATCCTGGAGATCTCCTCGTACCTCCCGGTCTTCTACGGACATGTCGTCGCCACCCTGGACAACTCGTTCCCGGACCTGGACACCGAGACCTACGACGAGTTCATCGATCTCGTCACCTACAAGATCCTGGATACCTCCGAGCATGGCCGTGAGCTCCCGTTTGTTGAGAAGGTCATAGGAAACGCCCTGCGTTTCAAGAAGGGAAAGGACGGGAAGATGGGCCTGGACATCATGGCCGGCATGCGCCTGCTCAAGTCCGAGGAATATGCCCATGCCATCCCCTTCCTTCAGGATTACACGGACCGCGATGCCATGATCGCCGCCGCCGTGGCCTATAGTTACTACATGCTCTCCCTCCGGGAGATGGCTGACGGCAGGGAGAAGGGCATTGCGGGCCGTCCGGGAGAGCACGAGCTCCTGGCTCGGGAGGAGATGCTCCGGCTGGCCCAGCGCAAGCCCCCGATCCACGCGGTCCGGGCCCTCCAGGTCCGGGAGGAGGAGGAGCCCTGGCTGAAACAGGCCTTCTGGCTCATGCTCACGAGCGCCCTGGAATGGCTGCCCGGCGAGCGGGGCCTCATCGAGGTGGGCCTGGAGAAGGCCACGCAGGAGGGGAACCGGGATATGAAGGTCGAGCTCCTGCGGACCGCAAACGAGCGGTTCTCCGATGATATGCCGTTCCTCCGTGAGATGTACCACTTCCGCCTGGAGCAGCGGGACGGGACCGGTGCCGCTTCGGTCGTCCGGCAGATGATGCAACAGTTTCCGGATTCCCTGGAACCCGTCTATTACGGGCTCAAGCTCTCGCTCCTCTCGGGAAGGCAACCCACCTACGATGGCTTTCGGAACATGGCCCTCCAGAAGGGGATGGATTCCGAGTTCCTCCGGCTCCAGGACCTCTGCTTCACCGCCGTCTCTTCCCGGAAGCAGGAGGCACTGGCACATCTCCAGGAGATCCGCCGGAGTCCGGCCAGGACCCGGTTTTTCTACCCGGTGCTGGACTACCTGGTCCAGGACATCTTCGGCGAGGATCCCCAGAGGAGCCGCCGCGCCAGGAGAGCCCTCCTGGACAGCGTGGACCGGTTCACCCGGCAGGGCCTGGCCATCCCCCTGTAACCGGGAACGGGCCGTATCTCACGGTTCCTGCACAAAAAAACTGCCCAGCCAGCGGGAGAGACCGGAGAAGAATCCCGAGAGGGGATTCCGGGAGGATTCTTCCGGCCCCGGGATAATCGTCACGGAGATCAGGGGTGTCGGTGGCGGCAGGAACTCTGCAGGACCGGTTGTCAGGAGAGAGGTGGTGTTTACGGCCCCCACCGTCTCCACGATGTGTACCGGGATCGGCGTGCCTTCCGCCAGGATAGCGGGGAGGTACCCCACCCCATCCGGGGTGACGAACCAGATCCGTCCCTGCCGGTCTGCGAAGATCCGTTTCACCGCATTCGAGCCGATTCCGTTTAAAGCCGTCAGGTGCACGGTCACCTTCCCGTCCGCACACCCGTAGATGCCGTTTCCGGTGGCGTACCAGGATACCCCATTGCGGGCGATGACCATGTCGTAGACAGTGGTATCGGCGGTCATGAAATCCGGTGTGTATCGGACCCGCTGGATCCCTTCCTGCAGGGAATGGTGGAGGACGGTGGTCCGGTTAAAGAGGTAGATCCCCCCGAAGGGGTCCGCCCGCAGCTGGATTCCGGCCGGATCTTCCGGTACATGGGGCAGGAGGCGGGTGAACCTCAGGGGATCGGGTCCGGCGGGGGCCACCCATACACCGTTATCCCGGGAAGCGAGGTAGATGGCCCCGGAGTCCCGGTCCGCGGCCACGGACCTCACATCGTACGCCTCCAGGCCTTCTTCTCCCCCTGGCACAAACCGGTGCCAGGTGCCATTGCGCCATCGCTGGACTCCTGCGGAACCGGTGGCAACCCACATCTCCTCGCCGTTCCGGTACAGGGTGTTGATGTTCAGGTTCTTCAGGAACTGCTGGTCCCGCAGGGTGGTGATCTCTGATCCCGCCAGGACCTGGAGCCCGGATGGGTACCCGACCCACACGTATCCCCGGTGATCCGTCTCCACCGCCAGGACGTGGTCCGAGAGGAGGCTCCCGTTCACGAGGGGGGTGGTGATCCGGAGGGTTGTCCATCCGTCACGAAAGACGGAAAGCCCGCTGTCGGTGGCGAAGTAGATCTCCCCGTTCCTCCCCTCGGCCATGTCCAGCACTCCCGCAGAGGCTATGGATGAGGAGGATGGGGAGAAGAGGGTGATTCCGGCGGTGGCCGGACCGGCCATTATCAGCACCATGAGGAGAACCGCAGCGGAAGCACGGGCAGCGGTCCCGCTACCCTTCAGTCCTGTAAGCCCGCATCGCACTGTCATGGACAGGGTCTCCGTCATGGTATCCGGATCCCCGGTGGCTCCGCCGCGGAGCCGGCGCTCCCTACTCCAGCTCCTTCAGCAGTGAAGAGAGGTCATCCTCCAGTTCCTTTCCCGGGAGATGGAGACCCTTCAGACGCCGCAGGAGGCTGGAATCATCGCTCCTCTTCACCCGGGTTTCATCTTCCTTCAGGCTTGCCAGGAGGTCATCCATGGTCCCGCCGGCTTCCGGAGCGAAGGTGAGGATATCCGGATCGGCTGCCGGCCTGGCTGCCGTGGCCGCAGGGCCTCCCGTCTTCGCAGTGGTCTCCGTCACCGTCACGGTGACCGTCGACCTGGACGGAGCATCCCGCTTCCCGCCAGAGGGGATCCCGGCGGCCTGGGGGTGACTGAGGATAACCGGGGTCATTGTCTCGCCCCCTTTCACCGGTATCTCCGGGGAACCCTTCGCAGGAACCCCCGACTGACGGGAGGGGGCGGCAGGGAATACAGCCGCCGTGCCCTTTGCCGTCGGAGCTGTCACACTCTCCACCTTTACCGTCGGGCTTTTCACTATCGTCGTCTCTTTCCTCGGGCCTGCCGGAATGAGAGGGGGTATCATCTCCATCTCCGGTTCGGGTGCGATCACAGGGATGGTGAAGTCCGTCACCGGTAGTTCTCCGTTCTTTACCGGGACCTGTGCACCCTTGCCGGCCATCTCCGGCTCGGGTTTGCGCACGGGGATGGTAAACTCCTTTCCTGGTACCGCGCTGCTCTTCGCCGGCATGCCTGCATCCCCGGCATCGGTATCCTCTTCCAGCAGCACAGGCTCGAAATTGGCATTCAGGAGATCCTGGAAGGGGTCACCGCCCGGTACCGGAGGTCCAGCCCTGGCTGCACCCTGTCCCGGCAGGGGGGAGGATGCAGGAGAGGATCGGGCAGAAGGGGGCGGGACGGTACGATCCAGCGCACGATCGATGGCTTCCACACGGGTCTTTCCTGCACGCCACGTCTTCCACCGCTCCCCCGCGATCACTCCCACATTCCCAAAAGCCCGTGAGATCTCCCGGAACCGGGACGTCTTCGCTCCCGCCTTCTCCGGGGTCGGCACGGCTTCCTTCGGCTTCACTGCCACCTCCGGCTCTTTGGCAGGTTGTGTCCCGGCGCCCCGTCTCAGACGCTTCAGGTCGGCGGGTGTGATGGATCCGGAAGCGAACAGGATCACCACGGCAATCAGTCCCAGCTCGGTGAAGAGGACCAGCGGGTCCACCTGAAGGAAGATCATGAGAAGGCCGGGGATCAGGATCCCCAGCACCATGGCCAGGCGGCGAATCCATGGCTTCATGCTACACCCCCGTGAAGGTCGGGAAGTTGAAGAACATGCCTACCACTATGGGGGCAATGATGTAGATAAGCCCGCTCACGATGGTGAGGATGGAGGTGAAGAGGTAGGTGATGTACCGGTCGCCTCCGTATACGATCTTCCCTGCCAGGATGTTGGAGATGGTGAGGAGGGTGATGATGATGACCACGTACGTTGTCATCATGCCCTCCGGGAAGTTGACGAACATGTTCATGCCGGAGGCCATGCCCCCGATTGAGCTCGTGCTGGAGAGCGCCGCCTGGTTCGACCCCAGCGTCTCCATCACCGCGATGATGGCCTTTGACATCGTGAGCATGATGGAGAAGAGGAACATCAGGATGGCGATCATGGCCGCATGCATGGGCACAAGAAGCGTCACAAAGCCCATGGCAATCATGTGACGTTTCTCGCGGAGCAGCACCTGTTCCAGCATCGACGTGTGGACGATCTGGCCGATCCGGTCCGGGCTCCCTCCCAGCGCGACGGCGTCGCGGAAGATGTTCATGTACTTGTAGATGTAGTTCGATCCGGACTCGCCAATGAACCGCGCCCAGACCATGTTTTCATTGAGCCCCAGGTTCAGCTTGGAGTAGGTTGCATCGATCAGGGGGCAGATCGCGTCCAGGGACTTGCGATCAATGTCATAGATGGCCTGGGTGATGGCTATCCCTTTCCCGCCCATCACCGATCCCAGGCTCCGGATGAATGTGGGGAAATCCTTGTCGCGGGCAACGATGAGCCCGTCGTCCAGGAACCCGATGATGCCCAGGGGCGCCAGCGCGACACCCACAAGGATGAAGATCAGGCCTGCGCTGGCACCGATGAGGAAGAGGATTGGAACGGAACACAGGGTCGCAATGACCATGGGGCGCTCCAGGCGCCGGATCATCGCCTGTTCCCGGGAACACCGCTCCGGGAGACCATGGGTCTTCCGGTCCTCGGGCACGGCCCGGTACATGGTGACGAGTCCGAAGAAGGCGATGATGATGATGATCGCATAGGACGATTTAAGGGTGCCCTCGATGCCATCCGACGAGAAGATGGCAACAGAGAGCATGATGATGAGCGCCACCAGGGCACCCGAGAAGAGCATGGCAATGTATGCATCGCCCCACTTTTTCAGCATCTCCATTCCCTGCTCAAGGTTGTTGCGGTACACGCTGCGGACTGTTTCCAGCTCCCGTTCCAGGAAATCCTCATCCGGTACTCCCGACTCGATGGCATTCGCATACCGGTTCATCAGGGACTTGAGGGTGGGATTCTTTGCCTTCTCGGCCACTATCTTCAGGCCCTCGGCATAGCTGTAGTTCCACCGCTTGACATAGTGCTCCACCTTGCCGAAGTACCGGGTGGGGACATACTCGCTCCGCTCGGAGGTGTAGCCGAAGATCTCGGGCCGTGTCACCCCGGCGGTGGTAATGGCGGCCATGTAGGTGGACATGAAGAGCAGGTCCGCCGCCATCCGCTTCTCCTCGATGATGTGATCATAATGTTTCTGCAGGGATCTCCTGACGTTGGCAAAGGGGAGCTTTCCCCCGCTCACCACCCTGGCAGTTCCCTGGACCGTTTCCGTCATATTCCTCTAGAACCTGATCCTGGTCAGCCCTTCCTTCCGGATCCTGGTCATCATCTGGAAGAGGTCCTGGAATCCCGTGTACCCGGCCGTGTGGAGCCGCTTCAGGATCTGGGCCCGTCGATCCACCTCCAGGTAGATCTCCGCCTTCCTGTGCTCGGGGACACCCAGGAGGGTCGCGATCTTGTTCTCCAGGACAAAGCTCGCGCCCTTCCCGGTCCATTCGAAGGTATCAGTGACCGGGTTCCACTTGAACATCTCCACGAACTGGAAGGCCCCTGTGTCGGGATTCCACCCCACCAGCTCGTTCACCGAGAGCATGCGCCGCACGGTCTCCCCGCTGGGGCGCTTCACCGCCGACTGGATCACGACAAGGTTCAGGTTGTCGACGAAGGTCTTCGGGATGTTGATGGGGTCACCCGTCAGGCGCTGGAGGAGTTTCTCCACCGAGGCAGCATGGAAGGTGGAGAGCACAGGGTGGCCGGTCTGCATGGCACCGAAGGCCACCGTCCCTTCCACTCCCCGGATCTCGCCCACGATGATCTCGTTGGGCCGCTGCCGCAGGGCCGATTTCAGGAGGTCGAACATCGTGACGTCGGACCCGGCCCCCTCCCCCCGCCCCTTGGCCTTGGAGACCTCCCGGGTCCAGTTGTTATGCGGGAGCTGCAGTTCCGGCGTATCCTCGATGGATACGATCTTCCACTCCGGCGGGATGAACGCGGCCACGGCATTCAGGGATGTGGTCTTGCCGCTGGCCGTCTCACCGGACATGAAGAGGGACATGCCGTGCTCGATGCAGAGCCAGAAGTACGCTGCCATCGTATAGTCGCAGGTGTTCCAGTCGATGAGGTTGAGGATCGAAATGATGTCGTCCATCACCTTCCGGATGGTGAAGTTGCTCCCCCGCCGCGAGATGTCGGTGCCGTACACGATATTGATACGGGAACCGTCGGGGAGTGTCGCGTCGACAATGGGGTTCCGGTAGGTGATGGGCTTCCGGATCCGTTCGCCCAGCTTGATGACGAAGTCATCCAGTTCGCGGGTCTCCCGGAACTCGATCACAGATTTCAGGGCCTTGAAGATCTTGTGCTCGATGAAGATGGGACCGATCCCGCCGCAGGTGATATCTTCGATGTACCGGTCATTGATGAAGGGCTCCAGGACGCCGAGCTTGATCTTGTCCCGGATCATCATGTACTCGATGGCAGTGAACTGCAGGGGGGTGACGATGATCCGCCCATCTGGTGTCAGGGGGACCGCAGCCATGGCTTTTTTCTTCGCCGTGGTCTCTTTCGGCCCGGTCAGGTCCTTGTTGAGGAATGAAACAAGGGAATCCTTCAACGACCCCTTTCCGTTCGGGCCCTTGAGCGCGGCCTGTTTTCTCTCCTGGAGCGACTGGACGGAGACCACCTCGGCGACCATCTTCTTCAGCACATCCGCCCGCTCGGTATCTGTGACAGGATCATGGTCCAGGGCATCGATGAGATCAATGAGTTTCAGCTCGATGGCCGGGATGATATCGGTGACCCGGTGCAGGAATGACGGCTCGATGGGGATGTAGAAGTTCCGGGTATCGGTCGGGTCTGCGAAGATATGGATAAAGACCCGTTCATCGGCGGGATAGATCAGGTTGGGCTCCTTGAGTCCCTTCAGGTCCCGCTTCAGTTCCGAGAAGAAGAGGGGGACGCCGTACGTCTCCACGGGGAACAGGTGGAGGTATTCCAGCAGGTGGGGAGCCCTGCGGGTATACTCCCTGGCGTTGGCCGGGAGCATGCCATAGAGGGGACAGGATTCGGGATCAGCCGCACAGCCGCTGCTGTCGTGGCCGGCGGGAGGGGTAAACGGGAGCTTGACGTCTACCGAAAGGGTGGTCACGGCACCTACACCCTGGCCATCGTGATGGGGATGATCTTCATGCCGAACCCGGGATGGACCTCGAAGGAGACCAGGTTCCCGGTCGCCTTGTGGGCGCCCCGGACCTTGACCACTTCCAGTACCATCACGTACTTCTCGCCCACAAGGGATCGCTTCATGACCAGGTGCGCATCGCAGATGGAGCGGATGCGGACCAGCGTATCCTCCTCGAAGGAATAGGTATGGAGGGTGATGAGAATCGTCTTACCGGTGTCCACCAGGTTCTTGCAGTTGGTGAAGAAGGTGAGGACCACGTCATTCGTCGTGTACTCGGTGAAGAGCGTGAGCGAATCGATGATGATAACCTGGGCTTTCGTCGTGGAGATGTGGTTGATGACCCGCTGGAGGATCCCGTCCATTTCCGTCTTGGACCAGTCGAACCCCACGATATGCACCGGGAAGAGGCGGATGTAGCCCCAGGCGAAGTAATCCGAGATGTCCAGGGACATGGACTCCATCTGTTTCAGGAACGACTGGGTGGTCATCTCGGTGGAGAAGAGGTCCACGTCCAGCCCCTGCTTCATGGCCCCCCAGATGATCTGCTGGGTGAGGACGCTCTTTCCCGTGTCGTTCTCCCCTTCGATGAGGGTCAGGGACTGGAGGGGGAGTCCGTCGGCGATCTTCCGGTCGATCTCCACGTTTCCTGTCGAGAGGATGTTCTTTGCTTCCCCTCTCTCGACGGCGCTGGTTGTGTTCCTGTCATTGTCGGGCATTGCCATCACCTAGAGATACGCAGAGTCGTAGACTCCATTCTCGGTTACCACTTTCACCCATGTGGGTGTATCCCCCGTGTAGGTTACCGAGAGGTTCATCACTTCATCGGGGTCCAGCTGGTTCGGGTGAACGGTATCCGGGCTGATACGGTACCACCATGCACCGGAGGAGTTCGTGTAATAGATCGGTTCGCCATTGTGCAGGAGCAGCACCGCCATACCGTCGAGGCCGGTGACCGTCTCGCTCCCGGTATTTTCCACGTCCAGGAACACCTGGTTCAGGATGTCGTCAGCCGAAGCCCCGGTGATCTCAATACGGGTATGGATCAGGTCCACCTGCCTTTCCGTGAGTGCTTTCTGGGATGCCGTCACCGTGTCCACGAGGGTGATGGTTCCCCCCATTACCACGTACGCGGTGATGATGAGGATCAGGATCCCCACGGCGGATGCGATCAGGGTTGCAGCCGACATGGTCCCTTCAGCTCACCGTGAACTCCTCGGACCGTTTCACACCGTTCGGAAGAACGATCTGGAAGGTGACATCGTCCCCTGGCGAGGCAGGGAGTTTATCCGAGAACGCAGTCACGTGCAGCATCTCGCCGGGATCCAGGTAGTTGTTCCCGTTGCCGATGATGTCGTAGGTCCATCCGTCCTCTGAGAGATCATTCTTCTGAACCGTTTCAAAATCGCCCGGTGCCCCGACAAAGATGATGGTGCTGTCCAGGTCACTGGTCGGGATCCGCTCATCCCCGGTATTGCGTAACCACACCTGAGCATAGCGGGACGTATTCGCAAAGGTGTTGACGATCGTGATATCCGAACGGATCCGCACCTCCATATTGTGGGAGGAAGAGGAGAACGTGCCGGATACCGAGAAGACCGCAGGGAGCACCTGCGAGGCCAGGACCCCTGCCGCCACGATGGCGGTGATGAGGAAGATCGCCGTGACGATCGTTTCACTCGACATCGCTCAGATCTGGTCCAGCGTCTTGATCCAATCGTCCACTTCCTCGGCCACTTTCTGGGGTCCCGCCGCCGCACCGCGTCCCTGGCTTCTCTTGGTGCTCATCAGGACCTCGATCATGTCCCGATCCAGGGAGGTGTCGTTCGGATCCAGGATACGGTTCAGGACGTAGAGTTCCGAGACAAAGGCATCGGGTCCGACCTCGTGGATCTCCCCCAGCGTGGCCGGCATCAGGCGGGCTATCTCTTTCACCTGTGCCATCGCTTCCCTGCTGATGTAGCCGAGGTTGCTGTAGGCCTGGAGCATCATCTCCAGGCGATCGTGGCCGTAGCGGTTCACGATCTTGCCGGTCCATTCGAAGAGACGGTGAACCTTCTGGAGGCGGAGCTTCTCGCTGGCGGCGCGGGGCCCTGCACCCTGTTCCCTCATCATCTGCAGGATCTGATTCTCCACCGGGCCGGGGGTCCCCGTGCCACCAATGGGGCCGGGAGGGACCTTCTTCGGCACTGCAGGTCCTTCAGGGAGCACGGCGGACGGCGAGGCGACCGGTTCCGGCGTCAATGCGGGTTCCTTCTTCCCGCTTGGCCCCTCTCTTCCGCCAAAATCGATGTGGACCTCGCTTCCCTTCCCGGATTCCGCCGGTATGCGGAGGAAGGGGTTATCCTTTTCGTTCATCCGTTCCCGGATGTCGATGAGCAGCTTCTTGATGGAGGTCTTGAGCAGTTCCACGTCGTCCTCGATCTTGAGCAGCCGCTCCTCAGCGTTGCTGGTCTGGGCAGTGGCTGGTTTGATCTCCTTCTGCGCCGGGTTCACTGCCATACGCGTAGAAATTTACCACTCATACATGATAAATCTTCTGATATAAGATTTTAGTAAATTATCAAATTAATATGAAAAATAACGATTTTAAAGCCTTTTATTGGGGGATTTGGCCCATTCTCACGGATGGATCGACGGATGGCCGACGAACACGGGCGCGAAAAAAAGGGTGGGGTTAATAGAGCAGGTTCATGTTGTCGATGGCGGCCGGTGCAGTCCGGGTAATTCCGAGGGATGCCCCCATCTCCGGCTTGATCTCCAGGGTGAAGTCGTCCCGGGGCGGAATACCATAGCCGTTCGCCAGGCTCAGATTGGCCCAGATCGTGAACTTCTCATCCCTTTCCAGCACGGTATCGCTGTCAGCGTTCGTCCGTGAACAGATCATCCACTGGTACTGGCCGGGCATGTACGTCGTATTGGCACAGCAGCCGATGGGGCCACTGCAATACGTCGTTCCCTGGGCTGCGACATCAATGAGCTGGAGCGTCGTAGCGTTCGAGTAGACCAGGGTGGTCTTGTTCATGTCAACGGGCGTTCCCCCGGCAGCGAGGGAAACCGAGAAGACGATCGTGTGAATGCGGCCCGGTGCGGTGGCGGTGGTGGGGGTGCCCGAGGCATCGCCATACACCTCGCCAAGGATGGCCAGGTTCGTGGAAGCCTGCTGCACACCCGTGTGCACGACCTCCTGGCTTTTCTGGGTGGTGAAGAAGCCTGCCCCCAGCACGACATACGCAAAGACGGCAGCCACGACCACGAAGGCGATCAGCACGATCGCGGCCTCGAGGCCGGTGAACGCATCATTCCTGTTGATGGATCTCATGTCTTCTACCTCCTAATACAGCTTGTTGATCGGATCCAGGGCTGCAGGAGCCGTGCGCGT
>JAJRDF010000132.1 GCA_028678555.1 Methanomicrobiales archaeon | reverse complement strand
CGCTTGCCACCACCCGGATGATGTGCTCGACGGATGTGATGAACCAGGAGACCAACTACCTGGGTATCCTGGAGAAGGCCGCCACCTGGGAGGTCTCAGGGACCGGTACCCTGAAGATCACTGACAGCACCTCCAGTAAGAACACACTGGAGTACAGCAAGATTGCGTGAGCCACCCAACAGACGTGAGTGAACCTGATCCGGCCCCTATCGGGGACCGGGTCCTTTCTTTTCCCGTATTCCGGCTGTCGCCCTCCCGGTGTGAATTCCCACATGGGGGCCGGATGCGGTCCTGTATTCAAACCGGGGCCTGAGAACCCACCGACAGGCAGGAATCCCATGATAAAAGGAAATTTACTTATACCAACAGCGGAAAGTACCTCCCCATGCCGCGTTCAAAATGGATGTATCTTGCCTATTTCACCCAGTTCCTGGTTTTCACAAACGTCCTCTATTCTGCTATCCGGGCAGATTGGGTGGGATTTCCGACGGCCGTGGGCCTGTTCCTGATATCGCTCGCCCCCTACCTGTTCACCTGGAAGACGAAGATCACGTTCCCGTGGTTCGTCTACTTCCTGATATCGCTCGCCTTCCTGATCCACCTCTCGGGATACGTCCGGGGGAGGTACCTCGCATTCGTGAACTGGGATGTGCTGGCCCACACGGTCTCGGGATCGATGCTCGCGCTCGTGGGGTTCGTTGCGATCCTCTTCATTGACCGCATGTGGAAGCTGAACCTGAATGCCAAGTTCATGGCGATATTCGTCTTCCTCATTGGGCTGGCCGGGGAGTACTGCTGGGAGATCTTTGAGTTCATCGTCGACGAGACCCTCGGGGGCTCCCTGGCAGGAAAGATGCAGGCAGACAATACCGATACCATGATGGACATGATCTTTGTCCTGATCCCCTCGATCATCATTGCCGTCGCCAGCTGGTACTACATCAACAAGAAGGGGAAGGAGCAGATCATGGAGAACATGATAGGAGAGAGCAAATACAAGATCTAATCCTTTTTCTCAACATCCCGGATCCACCGGTTTTTTCAACGATCCGATAACCATAAGAGCTTCGGAAAGGATGGTTCCGGCATGCCGCGGACCGGGATGTACCTGACCCTCCTGTTCCAGGGCCTCATCGCCCTGGACATGGTGTACGCGTTCCTCATCGGCAACTACCACGCGGGCTTCACGGCGCTTCTCATGCTCATCCTTACTCTCGTTCCCTACTGGGTGGCCCACAGGATGGATGTGCAGTTCCCCTGGTTTGTCTTCTTCTTCATCGCGATGGCCCTCTGGTTCCATACCGCCGGCTACATCCAGGGGTTTTACCTCACGTTCTACCCGTACTACGACAAGGTGGCCCACTTTGTCACCGGGACAGCAGTTGCACTCCTGGGTTTCCTCGGGGTCATCTTCATCGACCGGTACTGGAAGATGAACTTAAGGCGGCACTTCATCGTGGGCTTCACCGTCATCTTTGGCCTCGCAATGGCAGCCGCCTGGGAGATCTACGAATACACCATCGATATCATCTTCGGGGGCAACCTGGCGGGAAGGATGCAGGGAGGCCTGACAGACACCATGCAGGATCTCATCTTCACCCTCGCTGCGTCCTTACTCGTCGGCGTGCTGGCGAGCCTCTGGTTCAGGACCCACCGGAAGGAAGATGTCATGAAGGCACTGCCCCACGAGCCAGGAGCAACAAAAGGGTAATCTCTTTCGGTAGTCTCCCGGGGTTTTCTCCCTCGACGTGCCGGGAGATCACCGGTGGTGGATAACCTATAAGCCTCGTCGGGAGACACTCCTCTGGAAATACCGGATGATCCGGTGGATCACACGGAATGTCACCATCATGACCTCAGATCAGGGGAGGGAGTCAGGAGTTCTTGCCGGTGCCGGGCACGGGAAGCCCCGTCGGGGAGATGACCTTCATGCCCGGCTGCATCCGGCCGTCACCTTTGCCTGCCCGGATATCCCCGCCCTCCGGAAAGAAGGTTATTTCCCGGTTGACATGCACTTCCACACCGTGCATTCCGACGGAGTGGTGACCATTCCCGCCCTCCTTGCCGGCACCCGGCACCAGGGAATGGGCTGTGCAGTGACCGACCACAACGAGATCTCAGGCGCGGTCCAGGCCTGCCGGGAGGGGAGGGATCAGCTGGTGATTCCCGGTATCGAGGTCAGTGCCTGTGACGGCCCCCACATCCTCCTCTACTTCTCCGGTCCCCGGGACCTGGAGGACTTTTTCAGCCGGCACATCAGGGAACGCCGCTCCGACAGTCCCTGGCTCATGACCCGTCTCACCACCGGCGAGATCCTGGATGCAGCGGAGGGGTACCCCTGCCTGCGGGTCCCGGCACATCCGTACGGCTACCTGGTCTTCAACGGTGGCCTGGGGAAATGCGTGGACAAGGGGTACCTGGACCGGGAGCTGTACCGCCAGTGTGAAGCCCTGGAGGGGATCTGCGGCAACATGAATCACGCCGAGAACCTCCAGGCCCTCGCCCTGGCCCTCCGCCTTGGTCTTCCGGTGACGGGGGGGAGCGACGGGCACGTCCTTTCAGATCTCGGGACCGCGATTACCTGCGCCCAGGCAGAAACGCCCGGGGAGTTCCTGGAGGAACTCCGGAAGGGGAGGGCCCGGGTCATCGGCAGGGAGAAGCCCTTTCCCTCCCGGCTCCGCACCGCGGCGGTCATCTCAGCCCGGTTTGCCCCCTGGTTCTATCCCTCCCTGAAGATCCACTGCAGAGGGGCCGGAAGAAGGATGCACCGGTACCTCTCCAAGAGACGGGAGTGACCTACTCGGGGGACCTCCCGTGACCGGGCGGGCTGAAGATGGCGGGTCCTCGACCGCTGTGTTTCCAGGTATCCCAAAAGATCTCGAAAAAAGGGGATGGGGTCCCGTCCGGGCTACCGGACCCGGACAGGTTGTTTCGGGTAGGAACGCGATCCGGTACTCCTCAGGTCCAGATGCCCACGATACCGGCCATCAGCATGGCGATGACCGCACCCCAGAGGAGTGCCCCGATGAGGACCAGGATGATGGGTACCACGACGGCAAGCGCCGCCTCACCCGTGGACATCTCCTGCATCTCCGAGAGCCCGAGAACCAGGAGCACCAGGTACCAGAGCCACCCGATGACGGCGATGTACGGGATCCACCCCAGCAGGAAGAAGGGCGTGGAGGCATACATCGTGGTCTTGATGGTCTGCCGGAGCTCCCTCTTTGCCCCGAAGAGGAGCGCAAAGACATGCCAGAAGAAGCCGACGAAGAAGACTCCCACCAGCGAGATGAGGAAGAAGGCATACAGCGCAAAGATGTTGAGGGCGACCACAAATCCGAGGGAGTCAGCGAGGGCCTTCGCCAGCATGTCTCCGAAGAAACCCATGTTCGCGATCCTTGCTAGGGCATCCTGGAAGGCCCACACGCTCATCGTCACCCAGACGATACCGGCAAGGATGGTCCAGATTATCAGCAGTACGGTGTAAAACCGGAATGCAGCACCGAGGGAGTCCCCCTTGCTCGCCCGGAACGTCTCCGTAGGAGCCATGAGGAATCCTTTCACCTTGTTTATGTCCAGCATACACCCGCTACATCCGCCGATGAGGTATATATACGTAGCGGATTGATTCCCGATTGGTGGAAGAGAACGATATGTACCTTCCCGTGGCAATTGGTGCCCTTAACGGGCACCGTTTCAGCAGACTGCCCGGTTCATCACCTGATGAACCGGGCATGAGATGCCTGAAGCATCCCGGAAAAAAGGGGATGTTATTTCCGGATAACCGAGGCGATGAGGGCACCGAGGAATGCGATGGCAACAAAATACAGCCCGATCAGCAGGTAGAGGAGGAGGCCCGTACCCCATCCTGCGACGAATGCCCCGCCCTGGGCGTTCACCAGCTCCAGGTAGGTCGCAACGGTGATGACGACCGCTGCGAGGACGCCCGCCAGCACTCCTGCCTTGCTTGCCTGCACCGCGTCACCCTTTGCCAGGAAACCGGCAACGAGTCCTCCCAGGAACGGACCGGCGAAGGGGACGGCGAGATCGATAATGGCCATGACGATGGCTCCGACAACAGCCCCAATCGCAAGATCTTTCTGTGTACCTGCAGCCATGGAAATCCCGGTGATGCATTGCATGACGGGATATTTATGCCTATGGAATTTCCCGATGAGGGAAGAATCCGAGGTTCCCCAGTGGTGCCGTTCGGCCCGGAACACCGGTGGAGTGCGTTCCATGAATTTCTGCATATCACCTGTTGGTACCAGGGATCATCGACTGCAGATATGTCCGTACGC
>JAJRDF010000131.1 GCA_028678555.1 Methanomicrobiales archaeon | reverse complement strand
GCATGGATATACTCCCTCCCGGCCCGGATATCATCCGGGGAATACTCCTTCGTCTCCATCACCCGGTGGAACCGCTCCTCCAGGTCCTCCTGCACCGTGTCAAGGAGGAACCGGATCACACCAGAGGGATCGCCGGTATCGATGGCCTGTTCCGCCCGGGGGACCACCGGCCCTTCATCCAGCCCCGAGGGTTTCAGGCCGGTGTAGGGTGCCCCTTCCCCGGCTCGGTGCAGGCGCACGACCGTCTCGAAGAGCCAGTCGTCCGCCACCTCCTGTGCCTCCCCTCCCGCCCGGCGTGCATCGATCACCCGTTCAAACACCCGTCTCAGCTCCCGCTCCGACTCCTCCGGCACCCAGATGAGCAGGTATGCCGGGTTCCCGGTCTCCAGTGCTCTTCTTGCCGCATTCACAACGGGCCCGTCCCTCGTATCACAGTGCGGTGGCATGCGTCATGACCTCCGTTCACGGAGGTGATGCTGGCACACCCTGCCAAGAAACTATCGCCGGGTTTCAAAGGATGATTCGATGCAGGAGTCCTGTACCGGGCAGGAACGGCACCCGGCCGGGGAGGACGGGGAGAAGAGGGGGTCACCATGCCCTCCCCCTGCCGCGGGAGGGGGCCCGTTTCAGACCTTCCCGTACCGGAGCGCCCCTTCCCGGGGGCAGACCTCCAGGCACCGGCCGCAGAGGTAACACTCCGCCTTCGTGGCGGTCTTTCCCGCCTCGCCCGTGGGGCAGACCATGTCACACTTGCCGCAGTTGATGCATTCCTTCGTCCGGCGGATCTTCATCCGGGCCCGCGAGGATGCCAGGGCCAGGATTGCACCGATGGGGCAGAAGAGGCGGCAGAATGGCCGGTACACGAAGAGTGCCACCACCAGGATGCCGATGAACACAAAGAAGAAGATCGAGGCCACCTGCAGGGTGAAGAACTGCCGCACGCCAAAGAACTGGAGGAGGGACACGGAGAGGAGGATCGCAGCCGCGATGAGTACCGCCACGAATCCCCACCGGAAGTAGGTGAAGAGCCGCTGTTCCTTTGCCGTCTTCTGTTTCGGAACCGGAGCCAGGTGAGCCGCCTCCTGCGTGGCCCCGATGGGGCAGAGATAGCCGCAGAAGACCCTCCCCGCGACAAGGGCAATGATCACAAAGATGGCGAGCATCACGGCCAGGAAAAGGAGGGGAGTGTACACCCCCTTCCCCACGGCTGACATCACCTCCTGGAACTGCAGGGGGGCCATGGGGGAGAAGATAAGGAACCCCAGCAGGATCGAGATGAGGAGGAAGAGATACCCGACCTTCCGGGTGAGCCGGCCGGTGGCCAGCAGGAACGCAACCACCGCGGCGCCGCCCACCGCCCAGACAATCCCCAGCATCTGCAACTGCTCGGCTGCCATGGAATACACTCCTCACCGGGAGGTGAAAAGGGAGACGGTTCCCGCTCTCAGACGTGGGGAATGTCCGTATACTCGGCGATCTCCCTGTTCGTGGTACAGAGGTCCCGCAGCGAGAGGGCATGGACATCCGTGTGGCCGCAGAGCCGGGCGAACCGGGCGATCTCGTCGGTGGAGACCCGGAGGTAGTTGGCCAGCCGCTCTGCGGCGGCGTCGGGATTCAGCCGGGCCCGGAGCTCCGGGTCCTGCGTCGTGACCCCGACCGGGCAACGGCCGGTGTGGCAGATCCGGTACTGCTGGCAGGCACACGCGATCAGGGCCGCGGTGCCCAGCGCAACGGCATCGGCGCCCAGGGCCAGAGCCTTTGCGAAGTCCGGGGAGATCCTCAGGCCGCCCGTGACGATCAGGGAGACCTGGTCAGCCCCCCGGCGGTCCAGGTGCTTCCGTGCACGGTGCAGGGCATGGATCGTGGGCACCGAGGTGGCATCCTTGATGAACCGGGGCGCGGCCCCGGAGGCACCCGGCCGGCCGTCAATGGTGATGAAGTCGGGGCCGGCAGGGAGGATCGCGTCCAGATCCTCCTCGATGTGGCCGGCCGCGATCTTCACCCCGACCGGCCTCCCGCCCGATTCGTCCCGCAGCCACTGGATCTTCTTCTGAAGGTCGGCGGTGGTACGGATATCTTCGTAGGTGGCGGGCGAGACAATATCGGTACTCGGGGCGTACCCCCGGATCCGGCTTCTCCCCGGGGAGCATGGCGCCCAGTCCCGGCTCCACCGACTGCCCGATCTTGATCTCGATGGCGTCGGATGACCTGAGGTTCTCCCGGGTGATGCTGTACCGGTTCGGCACGTACTCCAGGATGTAGCGGTACGCGTGCTGCCGCTCGTCGGGGTGGATCCCCCCCTCTCCCGAACCGATGGCCGTCTTCACCCGGGCGCTCCCCTTCGCGAGCGCGACCTTCACCTCCCGGGAGAGGGCCCCGAAGGACATGTGGGTGACGAAGAGCGGGGTCTCCATGACGAGGGGCTTCGCTGCCGCGGGGCCGATAACCGTCCGGGTATTCACAGGCATCGTATCCTCAACGGGGATCCGGGCGAACTGGGCACCCAGGATCAGGAGATCGTCCCAGGAGACCGCCGGTTTCAGGGTCCGCATCGGCTCGATGATCGACCGGCCGGTCACCGCGATCTCGTGGATGTCGGCCATCGTCACTTCGAACGAATCCGCATGACGGGCCCAGTGGACCGGGTAGGCGAGGGGATCCACCCGGGCGGTGGCTAGTTCCGGCGAGTGATCGGGTGCAGAATCCCCGTCCGCAGGGAGCAATCGGAGGTGGGTCCGGTCCGCCCCGCAGATCGGGCACTCCCAGCCCTCGGGCAGGTCGGCGGGCGGTGCCCCCTGCGGGATCCCGGCAGACGGGTCGCCGGCGAGCGGGTCGTATTCAAACACGTTGCAGACATCGCAGCGGTACCGGGTCATGGGAACGGCCTCACTGTATCCCTGTTGGTGCACGGGAGTGGTAAACCCTTTGCTGGGGGCCCGGGGTGGTGGCGGAGAATCCCGTGACAGGGGGGTCACGGGGAGACGGGCGGCCTCACCCGGTGTGATCCATGGGGGGGAAAGTGACGCCACCAGGGCCGCGGACAGCAGGTTACCAGGGGGGTCCGGGCCGTTCCGGGCTGGTTTCCGGGAAAACCGGCCTTTCAGCCTCAGATACCTTCATCCCCCTGTACATCCTTGTTTTTCTACCGGGAGTTGTTGACATACCGAGAGATCCAAAGAAAGGTTCCGATGCCGCCGATCCCAATGCAGTAGACGAGACGGGAGCCCCCATCATCCGTGTCCGTCTGCGGTCACCCGCATGGGCCGGATCAAGGGCAAGATCAAGAAGCGTGCCTGGATCCGCGAAGGGGACACCCTGATCGTGGTCCCCTGGTCCTTCCAGGACGAAAAGTGTGATATCATCTACCGATATCTCCCTCCCCAGACCGACTGGCTGAGGAGAAACCGGTACATCTGAACCGGGCAGGGGCGTAGCCGCACCGTCCCCCCGGGATCAGGACAACTCCTCTTCTCCGATTTTTTCGCCGGAACGTTGTTCGGGAGCCTGCGCTCCCGCCGATCCGTCTGCCAAAAAGAGGGTGCAGGAGAGGGACGCGGTTACTTCTTTTCCTGCGCCGATGTGGTGATCCCGGCCAGGTCCCCGATGATATTGATGATCCGCTGGTCGGCAGGGACGATGATCTTCGTATTCTTCGAGAGGGCGCTGTCGATGACCTCCAGCTGCTTGAGGGTCTGGGCGTTCCCGGTGAAGTACTTCTGGGCGGCCTCGTTGATGAGCCGGATGGCCTCCGCCGACCCCTCGGCCTCCAGGATCTTGGACTGCTTGATCCCCTCGGAGCGCTTGATGGCGGCCCGCCGCTCCCCGTCCGCCTCGGTCTCTTTGGCGGTGGCATAGTCCACGGCAGCGATCTTCTCGTTCTCCGCCTTCACCACCTTGTTCATCGTCTCCTGCACGTCCTGGGGCGGGTCGATCTCCTTTAATTCTGTCCGGACAATCTCGATCCCCCAGTTGGCCGTCTCCTTCCGGAGCGTCTTCTGGAGCTCCTCGTTGATCTTGCCCCGCTCACTGTTGGCCGACTTCAGCGTGAGGGTGCCGATGATGTTGCGCAGCGTGGTCCGGGCCAGGGACACGATCTGGCTCTCGTAGGCAAAGACGTTGTACTGGGAGGCCTTGACGCTCTCCTCGTCATCCTTCACCTTGAAGTACACCTGAGCGTCCACGTGGGCGTTCAGGTTGTCGTTCGTGATGATCACCTGCGGTGTCGCATCCACCATCTTCTCGGTGATGTTCACGGCATAGAGCTTCATGATGCCGGGCAGGATCCAGTAGAACCCCGGCCCGCCGAACCTCCTGAATTTCCCCAAGATCTCGATGAGCACCCGGTGGGTGGGCCGGACGATCCGGATGCCGAAGATCAGGTAGGCGATCAGGATACCGATGGCCAGGTACCAGGGGGAGTATCCCCCCCAGACAACGGCCAGGACGAAGAGCACGAGGACAAGGAGGGCAATGAAGCCCACCCCGCCTGCCGGAGATACACTTTCGCTTTTCATTGAGGTGACCTCGCTCTGCTCCGGGGCGGCTGAACCGCTCCTGGAGAGGCGTTTCCAGCGCTCGTCACGCCAGTCTGCCATACGGGAGTGTGGGAACGGGGAGGGCTAAACAGTTTGCCTGCGGAAAAAAGGGCTGGATGGATCAGTAATTCTCGCTGAACACCTCGAAGTGGGCCCGGGGATGCATGCAGGCCGGGCAGTTCTCGGGTGCCTCGGCCGCATCCATGACCAGGCCGCAGTTCCGGCACTTCCACGGGACTGGTGAGGCCTTCCGGAAGACCGTTCCCCTCTCCAAGTTCGCAAGCAGCTTCCGGTACCGGCGTTCGTGAGCCGACTCCACCTTCGCGATCTGCCGGAACCTCCGGGCCGCCTCCTCGAATCCCTCCTTCTCTGCGGTTGCCGCAAAGGCCGGGTACAGCGTGCCCCACTCCAGCTTCTCGCCATCGGCCGCCTCCTTGAGGTTCTCCATCGTGGTCCCGATGACGCCTGCCGGGTAGGCGGCGGTGAGCTCCACCATGCCCCCTTCCAGCAGGGTGAAGAAGAGCTTCGCATGCTCCTTCTCGTTGTCAGAGGTCTCCTGGAAGATCGCCGAGATCTGTTCGTAGCCCTCCTTCCGGGCAATGCTCGCAAAGAAACTGTACCGGGTTCGTGCCTGTGATTCTCCGGCGAATGCCACAAGGAGGTTCTTCTCTGTGTTGCTGCCTTTCATCTTCATCGGTGTCATCCCCAGTCAGCCGACCCGTGTCCGGCGCTGGCGCCGCGACGGGATGCATACTGCACAGTCCCGTTCGCAGCCGGTGCACATATGGGTATCCTCAAAGTTGACGACGCCGGGCTGCTCCCGGTCAGGTCCCGCGGGGATACCCTCACCTTTTCCCCGCCCTGCCCCAGTACCACACCCGCTTGACCGCTTCCGGGACAAAAAACGCCAGGGATGCACAGAGGAAGACCACCGCCCAGTCACCCGGCCCGAGGGGGACGGTATCGAAGATGACGAGGGCGGGCGGCCAGGTGGTGACCAGGAACTGGCTCACGATGCCGAAGAGGATGGCTGCCCAGAGCCAGCGGTTCCGGAACAGGTCCCGGAACCCGAGGGGAGCATTGTCGGGTCCGCTCACCGACAGGGCGTAGAACTTCTGGAAGAGGATGATCACCGAGAACGCCACCGTCCCTGCCAGGGGAGCGGCGGCGGGATCTGCCCGGTACCATCCAAACGCCGCAAGGGTTACCCCGGCCATGAAGATGCCCACCAGGATCATCTCGGCGGCACGCCGTCCGGAGACAATCCGTGCCTTCGGGTCCAGGGGCGGGCGCCGCATGACGTCCGGGTCACCGGGGTTGGTGGCCAGGGCCAGCGCCGGCGGGCTGTCGGTGACCAGGTTCATCCAGAGGATCTGGATGGAGGTGAGGGGGCTCGCAGCCCCGGCGAGGATGGCGAGGAAGATGGTGACCAGTTCACCCGCGTTGCAGGCCAGCAGGTACTTCACGGCGCGGAGGATGTTTCCGTAGATCACCCGGCCCTCCTCCACGGCCTCGCGGATGGAGGCGAAGTTGTCATCGGTGATGACCATGTCGCTTGCTTCCTTCGTCACGTCCGTGCCGGTGATGCCCATGGCGATCCCGATGTCGGCCCGGGTGATGGCCGGCGCATCGTTCACCCCGTCCCCGGTCATGGCCACGACCCCGCCACGGGCCCGCAACGCATCCACGATCCGGAGCTTGTGGCCGGGAGAGACCCGGGCATACACGTCCACCTGGTCCACCCGGTCCCTCAGCTGATCGTCACTGTACCGGTCCAGCTCTGCGCCGGTCATCGTCACCGGCATTTCACCGCCTGCGATGCCCAGCTCCCGGGCCACCGCCCCGGCGGTGGCCGGGTTGTCACCGGTGACCATCACCACCCGGACGCCGGCCTCACGGCAGGCCTGCACCGCTCCCTTTGCCTCGGCCCGCGGTGGATCCATCATGCCGGCGAGGCCGGCAAAGACCAGGCCCTGCTCCACCTCCTCTGCCCCCTCACCGCCCTGCAGGTCCCGGAAGGCGAACCCCAGCACCCGCAGCGATGCCGATGCCATCCGGTGGGTGGCTGCGAGGACCGCATCGGCATCCGCCGCACCGAACGGCCGGATTCCGCCGCCGGTGAGCAGGGTGGTGCACCGGGGCACCAGCACCTCCGGGGCGCCCTTCACATATGCCCGCGGACTGCCCCCCGTGCTGCGCACCACGGTCATCAGCTTGCGGGTGGAATCAAAGGGGATCTCCTCCCGGAAGGGATGGGTATCCTGCAGGAGGTGATAGTCCATGCCGGCTTTTTCCGCGAGGACGAGCAGGCTCGCCTCGGTGGGATCACCGGTGATGATTCCCGTGCCGGCCGCAGGATCGATGGAAAGGGAGCTGTTGTTACAGAGCACCCCGATCTCCAGCACTGCCCGGAACGGGGGATGCTCCCGGGGATCCACGGTATCCCCGCCGGGATCCGTGAACCCGCCCCGGACCTGGTATCCCTCGCCGGTGACCCCGAGGAACCTGCCACCGGCAAAGAGCCTCCGGACCGTCATCTCGTTCCGGGTCAGGGTTCCGGTCTTGTCGGTGCAGATCACGGTGGCGGCCCCCAGGGTCTCCACGGCAGAGAGCCGCCGGATCACCGCGTGCCGGCGGGCCATCCGCTGCACCCCCAGGGAGAGGGTAACGGTCACCACCGCGGGGAGGCCCTCCGGGATCGCCGCCACGGCGAGGGAGACGGCGATGAGGAACATGGTGAGGATCGGCAGCCCTTGGGCGGTACCGGTGAGAAAGATCACGGCAACGACCACGACAGCCGCGACAGAGAGCTGCCTCCCCAGGACTGCCATCTTCCGCTGGAGGGGCGTCGCCTCCACCCTTCCTTCGGCCACGGTCCGGGCGATCTGGCCCAGCTCGGTGCGCATGCCCGTTGCCGTCACCACCGCCTTCCCCCTGCCGCGGGTGATGACGGTTCCCAGGTATACCATGTTCACCCGATCGGGGAGGTCTGCATCCGGCGGGATGACCGCCCGCGCATCCTTGTGGGCAGGGACCGATT